>JAVJQK010000146.1 GCA_040218145.1 Sandaracinaceae bacterium
TCCGGTCACCCACCTGGCAGAGGGCGACGACCTCGGCCCTGAACTCCGGCGTGAACTTCCTTCGTTTTCTTTTCGGCATGGGACACTCCTCGCGCATCTTCGCGCCTTCGGGGGTGTCCACGGAAGCGGGGGATCCTCAGAGGCGGGCGCGGAGGCCGGCGCGGAGGCGGGCGCGGAGACCGGCGCGGAGGCGGGCGCGGAGGCCGGCGCGGAGGCGGGCGCGGAGACCGGCGCGGAGACCGGCGTGGAGGCGGACCCGGACGCGGTTGCGGAAGCGGCTCTGAAGGCGGACTCCCTCCCAGAAGACGGAAGCGGACACGCGCCAGACGACTCCACGCATCGATCAGAAGGCGCTCAGAACAGCGAGCGCTCCAACAGCCAGAAGCCGGCGAGGGTCGCGATCACGCCGGATCCTCCTTGGACGATCCAGCGCTCGTAGCCGGTCCACCGCGCGGCGCGCTCGAGGGGCACGAGGAGCGCGGCGACGAAGGCGAGCTGCGCGAGCTCGATGCCGACGTTGAACGCGACCAGGCTCAGCACCCGGGCCTGCGCCGGGAGCCCGAGCTCGGCGAGCACGCCGCTGAAGCCGAAGCCGTGCACGAGGCCGAACGCGAAGGCGAGCCAGGGCATGGAGGCGCGCTTCTCGGGGCGGGCGAGGTTGAGCAACGCGACGACCACGATCGAGCCCGCGATCACGCTCTCCACCAGGCGCGAGGGGAGCACGACCCAGCCGAGCGCGGCCGCGATCAGGGTGACGCTGTGACCCAGGGTGAACGCGGTGACGATCCACGCGACGTCCTTGGCCGCCGCGCGCAGCCCCTCGCGCCGCGCCATGCCGCCCGCGGTGAGGATGAGCGAGAGCAGGAAAAGCACGTGGTCGTAGCCCGTCGCGAGGTGCCGCACGCCCTCCCAGAGGAAGCGCGCGAGCAAGGACGAGACGGCCGGCGGCTCCGAGAGCCGCAGCGACTGCCGCCCCGCGCGCAGCACGTGAGCGTCGCTCTGCTCGGCCCAGCGCACCCGAACGAAGGCCTCGTGCTGGGCGTCGTCCCCGAAGATCGTGCCGTCTTCGAGCACGAGCCCGCTCGCCTCGCTCGGACACTCCGCCACCAGGCGGACGCGCACCCGCGGCTGTCCGTCGACCTCGATTCCTTCGGGCGCCTCGGCGTGGAGCGAACAGGCGCCGCCCGCCCCTCGCACCGAGAAGCCACGCTCGAGCCAGGCGCGGATCGCGGCGTCGCGGGCGAGCACCTCCTCGGGTGGCGCGTCCTCATCCATCCCGAGGGACACGGCGACGTCGACCGACTCCAGCTCGACGTCCACCACGGCTCCGTCGCTCGTCCGCTCGACGGTCACCAGCTTGGCGCTGCCTCGGTGCGCGTGGGCGAGCGGGGCCAGCGAGAGCAGGACCACCATCACGGGGAGCGCGTGTCGCATGGGCGCGGAGCCTACAGCGGGCCCGTGCGTTGTGGCACGCCGCGACGCCTGGAGCCTGCCCGGTCGTTGTGATCGCGGGCCCCGAGCGCTACACCCCGCGCGTGGATCTTTTCGACGACCACTTCCATGACGAGTGCGGCGTCTTCGGCATCTTCGGAGCGGAAGAGGCGTCGAACCTGACCTATCTGGGTCTGCACTCGCTGCAGCACCGGGGCCAGGAGAGCGCGGGCATCGTGTCCACGGACGGCGAGCGCCTCTACGCCCACAAAGCGCTGGGTCTCGTGCAGGACGGCTTCGGTCACGACGTCCTGGAGAAGCTCCCCGGGCCCAACGCCATCGGCCACGTGCGCTACTCCACCGCCGGCGGCGGCGGCCTCAAGAACGCGCAGCCCATCGCCGTCGACTACGCGCACGGCACGCTCGCCGTGGCTCACAACGGCAACCTCACCAACTTCCAGGCCGTCCGGGAGCGCCTCGAGGACGAGGGCTCCATCTTCCAGACGACCAGCGACACGGAGCTGCTCGTTCACCTGATCGCGCGCTCGCGAAAAGCGACGACCGCGGAGCGCGTGGTCGACGCGCTCGAGCAGGTCGAGGGCGCCTACTCGATCGTCTTCATGACGCAGGGGGAGCTGATCGCGGTGCGGGACCCGTATGGCTTCCGGCCGCTCTGCATCGGCATGCTCAACGACGCGCAGGTGATCGCGAGCGAGCCGGTCGCCTTCCACCTCATCGGCGCCGAGTACCTCCGGGACGTCAAGCCCGGCGAGATGATCGTCATCGACTCTTCCGGACTGCGGACGTCGATGCCGTTCGCCGAGAAGCCGACGAAGATGTGCATCTTCGAGTACGTCTACTTCGCCCGGCCCGACTCGGAGCTGAACGGCGTGAGCGTCTACGACGCGCGCAAGCGAATGGGCCGCATCCTCGCGCGCGATCAGCCCGCCGACGCCGACCTCGTGATCCCCGTGCCGGACAGCGGCGTCGCCTCGGCGATGGGCTTCGCGAACGAGCTCGGCCTGCCCTTCGAGCTCGGTCTCATCCGCAGCCACTACGTGGGCCGGACCTTCATCGAGCCCGCGCAGTCGATCCGTCACTTCGGCGTGAGGCTGAAGCTGTCTCCCGTCTCTCATCTGCTGGCGGGCAAGCGGGTCGCCGTCGTCGACGACTCGATCGTGCGGGGCACGACCAGCCGGAAGATCGTCAAGATGCTTCGCGACGCCGGAGCGCGCGAGGTGCACCTTCGCATCAGCTCGCCCCCCACTCGCTGGCCCTGCTTCTACGGCATCGACACGCCCTCACGCGGGGAGCTGATCGCCTCCAGCCACACGCCGGAGGAGATCAGCCGCTACATCACGGCGGACTCGCTCGGCTACCTGAGCATCGAGGGTCTCCGTGAGGCCGTGAGCGGCGAGGGCTTCTGTGACGCCTGCTTCAGCGGTGACTACCCGGTCCCGGTGCACGCGCGCGACGAGCGCAGCAAGAAGCAGCTCCCGCTCGTCGGCGTCTGAGACCCCGGCGCGCGAGCGCCTGTGATAGGCTCGCGCGCATGCGAGCTGGACGAGTGCCGCTCGCGCTCGCCGTGCTCCTCTGCGCGTTGGCCTCGTCGCCCGCGCACGCCCAGGAGCCCGACGCGCCGAGTGAAGAGACCCAAGACACCGCGGCTCCCGATGGTGGCGCTGCGGACGCCGGGGCCCCCCAGCCCGCCGACACGCCGAGCGACCCCCTGGGTGAGCTGCCGGGGCGTCGACTGAACCTGGCCGTGCTCGGCAACCCGCCCTTCCACCTGAGCCGCGGCGGCGAGCCATCGGGCCTGAGCGTCGACGTGTGGCACGCGCTCGCGGCGCGGCTCGAGGTCGACTACGCGCTGACGGTCGTCCCCAACGCCGGCGTGGCCATCGACGGCGTGGCGGACGGCACGTACGACGGCGCGATCGGACCGATCAGCATCACCAGTGAGCGGGCCCAGCGCGTCGACTTCACCCAGCCCTATCACGACGCGACCCTGGCCATCCTCACCCTCCCCGGCAGCAGCGGGGCGTGGGAGCGGATCGAGCCGTTTCTCACCAAGGCCTTCTTCGGCGCGCTCGCGCTCCTCCTCCTGGTCTTGACCCTCGTGGGCGCGCTGATGTGGGTGGTCGAGCGCAAGGCGAACGACGGCTTCCCCAAGGCCCCGCTCGCGGGCGTCGGCGTCGGCATCTGGCTCGCGCTGGTGACGATGACCACCGTCGGCTACGGGGACAAGGCCCCGATCACCCCCGCCGGTCGCCTGCTGACGGGCGTGTGGATGGTGCTCTCGATGCTCACCGTCTCGTCACTGACGGCCGGCATCGCCACCGCGCTGACCCTGTCCCAGCTGGATCGCGCGGCGATCGAGACCGCGGGCGAGCTGGCCGGGCGCCCGGTGGCCACGCTCGAGGGCACCACGGCCGCGGCGCTCGCGCGCCGGAACGACGCGAACATCATCGCGGTGGACGACCTCCAGGAGGGCATCGACCGCCTGGTCGACGAGCGCGTCGACGCCGTCGTGTACGACCGCCCGGTGCTGCAGTACCATTTGCGCCAGAACGAGGACCTCGGCCTGGCCCTGTCGGCTCACGAGTACGATCCTCAGGGCTACGGCTTCGCCTTCCCGCTGGGGAGCTCCCTGGCCCATCAGGTCAACGTCGAGCTCCTCGCGCTCGAGGAGAGCGGACAGCTCGAGGCGATCAAGGACGAGTGGCTGTAACAGCCCCGCGTAGATCGCCCGCCGTTCCCTGAGCTCCGGATAGTAGAGCGGCCGCCCAGCGAGGCGACAGCCGACCCAGCCATGACCCCGGCAACCGCAGCTGCGCAGTCGCGACGCTCGGAAGCGGAAGCGGCTGCCGAAGCGCAAGCGGCTGCCGAAGCGGGAGCGGCTGCCGAAGCGGGAGCGGCGGATGCAGCCGCTGAGGCGGCAGCGGCAGCGGCAGCGGCAGCGGCAGCGGCAGCGGCAGCGGCAGCGGCAGCGGCAGCGGCAGCGGCAGCGGGCAGCGGGCAGCGGGAGCGGCAGCCGCAGCGGCAGCGGGAGCGGGAGCGGGAGCGGCAGCGGCTGCCGAAGCGGGAGCGGGAGCGGCGGCGGACGCGGCCGCGGAAGCGGAGGCGGAGGCGGAGGCGGCCGCGGAAGCGGATGCGGCCGCGGAGGCGGATGCGGCCGCGGAAGCGGCGGCGGAAGTGGATGGCTGCGGAAGCGGATGCGGCCGCGGAGGCGGAAGCGGAAGCGGAGGCGGATGCGGCCGCGGAGGCGGATGCGGAGGCGGATGCGGCCGCGGAGGCGGATGCGGCCGCGGAGGCGGAGGCGGAGGCGGATGCGGAAGCGGCGGCGGCTGCGGAAGCGGTTGCGGAAGCGGCCGCGGAGGTGGAAGCGGCTACGGGAGCTGCACGGTCGCCGCCAGCACGCCCTCTTCGGTCGCGAACAGCAACGTGTCCCCGGCGAGCGCGGGCATCTGCTCGATGCGATCCGGGGTCCGGGTCAGCGGCCTCGTGCGGTAGCTCGGGCTCGCCAGATCGGTGATCCAGAGGTCTCCTGCCGTCAGCACGTGCCCGTCATCCTCGGTCCGGTCGAAGACCAGCCAGCGCCCATCGGCGGAGAACTGCGGGTGGCCGCCGCGGCCGAGCTCGATCGTGGCGCCGTCTTCGACGCGGTGGAGGAACAGGCCGCTCGCCATCCCCCAGAAGACGACGTGGCGCCCGTCTGCCGCCACGGAGGGCTCGATGTAGCGGTCGCCTTCGGGGCTGACGACCTCGCCGTGGCCTCCGGCGGCATGCAAGACGACCTGCGACTGCTCATCCAGTCGAACGTGAAGGCCATGCGGCGCGCGCGGGCCGACGTCGTGGGCGAGCGCGACGCTGTGGTGGGGGACCGCGGTGGGGCTCTGCTGCGCGTGGCGGTAGCGCAGGCTCGAGCCGTCGAAGACCGGCCGGTAGCCGACCCGCGGCCCCTGGGCCACCGCCTCGATCTCGACCTCGGAGGCGCCGAGCGTCACGAGGAAGAGGGTGTCGTGCGCGTGCGTGCTGAGCGCAGCGTAGCGGCCGTCCGGGGAGAGCACGGGCGCGGTGAGACCTTCGGCCACCGGACGCTCGCGGGTGAGGCGCGCGGGCGTCGCGAGCTGCTCGGCGACGAGGCGCGAGCTCTCGCCGTCGGCGGGCGCGGTCTCGTTCAGCGTGGAGGGCGCGGGCGCGGAGGGCGAGCCGCAGCCGACGAGCAGCAGCGAGAGCCACAGGCCGCCGCGGAGCGATCCGCGGCGCCGCGCGAAGACGAAGAGCGCCATCAGCAGGAGAGACGCCGCCGCGAGCGAGCTGTTCATTCGCGCGCCGGGCGCGGTCTGGCAGCTGCAGCCGGGATCGGCCATCGGGGGCGTCGCGCCGGCGTCGGTGGGCGGCGGGGGCGCGCTGGCGTCCACCGTCACGGCCGCGTCGGGCTCCGGCGCGCCGGCGTCGGCGGGCGCCGCCTCGCGCACCACGCCGACCGAGCACCACGTGGTCCCGCGCGGCGTCACGTCGCAGCTCCGCTCCGCGGAGCGCCATCCGTCCAGCGAGACCTGGACCGTGTACGTGCCCGGCGGGAGCGTGAACGACCACGCGCCGGTGTCCGCCGCGCTCGTCTGCGTCATCTCGCCGGCGGTGACCGTCGCGCCGCCGAGGCGCCGCGTCGTGTCCTCGAGGCCCACGCCCACGTCCTCGAAGACCACGCCGGTGAGCGTGCCGGACATCCCGGGCTCGCGGTCGAGGGTGCGCAGGACCGCGTTGGCGTGCGCCTGGGCCATCGCCATGCGCGAGGTGGGATCACGCAGGAGCATCGCGTCCGGATCGCAGCGGTTCGTGAACGCGATCTCCGTCAGCGCGGCCGGCATGCGGGTCGCCGTGAGCACCGTGAAGTTCGCCCGCTTCAGGCCACGGTCGCGCAGCCCCCACGCGAGGATCATCTCCTCCTGGAGGAAGCCGCCCATCGTCACCGAGGTGCCCGACGCGGAGTTGGCGACGAAGGTCTCGGTCCCCGAGGCCGGCGTGCCGCCGTTCGAGTTCGAGTGGACCGAGACGTAGAGCTCCGCGCCCATCGAGTTCGCGAACGCCGCGCGCGCGCTCAGCTCGACGAAGCGGTCGTCCTCGCGGGTCAGCGCGACGCTCAGCCCCTCGGCCTCGAGGATGCCCTGCACCCGCTGCGCGACGTCGAGCACGGTCGGCGCCTCCTCGAGGCTCTCGCACCCGACCGCGCCGGGATCCCGTCCGCCGTGGCCAGGATCCACGACGACGACCTGCGCGCTCGCCACGGGGGCGCAGAGGAGAGAGCCGACGAGAAGACAGAGATGACGCGTCACGGTCAGAGGAGATAGCAGTTCGCGGAGCATCGGAAAACTCCAGCTGATACCTCGCCACACTCAGATCTCGAAGGCCATCGCCTCGAGCCGGGCGCCCTCGCGGACCTCGAGCAGATCCGCGGCCAGCTCGGCGACCTCGGCCTCCATGGCCTGCTCGGAGAGCTCCACCTGGGTCTCGAGGAGTGAGCTCGAGACGGCGAGCTGCTCGCTGAGGCCCTCGGCCAGCTCGCAGAGGCGACGGTCGAGCACGCCCAGATCTTCCTCGGTGCGGGTGACGATCTCGCGGATGGAGTCCTCGAACGCGCTCTCCAGCCACGCCAGCGTCTCCTCTTCGATGACGCCCGGGAACATGCGCGCGATGACCGCGAGCTGGCGCCAGAGGCTGTGGGCGAGCGCGGGGTCGGGTCGCTCGGCGCGCAGCTCCGACATGCCCGACTCCACGCGGCGCCAGGCCGCGCGGGTCCGCGCCAGCTCGACCTGGTAGTCCATCTCTTCGACGCGCGGCCACAGCCCGTGGCGGAAGCTGTGCTCGTGACGCGTCGCGACGTCCTGCAGGCCGGAGCTCGACTCGGGGAGCGTGGCGAAGAGGTTGCTGGCGATGCGCTCGCCGACGTCGAGGAGCTGCTCGGAGGCGAGCCGCCGGCGCAGCCGACGCACCGAGCGCCCCAGGAGCAGCCGCGCCTGCCGGGCCGCGATCTCCACCGCTCCGTCGAGGGTGCGCGCGTAGTCCCCCGACCACTCCAGGAGCTCGCGCACGTGATGATCGTAGATGGCGTCGAGGTCGTCCTGCCGATGCGCGCGCATGATCTCGAGGCGGCGCAGGTAGTGCTGGGAGCGTCGACGCAAGAACAGGTAGAGGCCGAAGTAGATGGCGCCGTAGACCGCGAGCCACCCGCCGAGCGCGATGAGGGTGGGGAGGTGTGGATCGAGCTCGGGCCCGAAGAAGTACGGGGGCGGCCCCATCGCAGCGGCGACCTGGTCGATGAGCCGCGCGCGGAGCGAGAAGGCGATGTCGACGACGATCGCGCCGAGGATGACGACCACGAGCGAGAGGCGCCGGATGATCACCCCCGCCGGGACCTGCACGTTCTGGCTCATCTTGGCGACGTGGCTCGAGCTGTAGACCACGTCCGCCGCCCCGAGCACGAACGCGAGGGCGCGCCGCCAGAACCCGTAGCGGGAGCGCACCTCGAGCACGTAGAGGTCGTCCGAGGGGGGCGTCGGTCGCTTGATGCGGGGGAACGTGACCTCGAGGAGGACGTCCTCCGGGGCGCCCTCGACCCGCGGCATGGTCAGCACGGCGAGCGAGTCGGGGGTCTCTCCGCTGGGGCTCGAGCCGAGCCGCTCGAGGAACCAGTCGCGGACCGTGCGGTCGCGCTCCATCAGCACGCGGTCCATCGACATGAGGCGCGCCTCGATCCGCCGCGCGTAGGCGACCGGGTCGTCGTCGTCGACCTCCTCGGCCGCGCTCGACCAGGAGGAGTGGGCGCTCCGATCCCACGCGCTGAGCGCGTCGCTCGTCGCCTCGCGCACCTTGCGCTCGGCGTCGGCGACCAGCCCTTCCTGGAGCCGGCGGAACTTCACGAACCAGAGGACCTTGTGCACGAAGTACACGAGGGCCAAGAACATCGCGACGTAGAAGCCGACGACCAGCGCCTGTGCGAGCGCAGCCATGAGTATCCCCTGTCTTCGCCGGGCATAGCAGCCCGCCCGGCAAAGTCAGCTAGTGACCAATCATCAGCGCCCGTCGAAGGGGCTCGGGAAGAGGCCGTACTGCTGCGTGTCGCGGGTGTCGGTCTCGGCGCCGAGCTTGTCCTGGAGGAGGTAGAGGTCGTCCAGGCGCAGGCTCAAGGTCTGGGCCAGGCGCCAGAGGAACTTCGCCGCGATCACCGCGTCGCCGGAGAGGATCTCATAGAAGCGCTCCCGGCTCAGCGCGAGCATCGTGCAGTCCTTGAGCGTGCGCACCGTGGCCGAGCGCGGTCGACGGCTCAGGAGCGCCATCTCCCCGAAGTGCTGCCCCGCGCGCAGGAGCGCGATGTCGGTCCCGTTGCGGGTCACCTTCGCCGCCCCGCTGACGATCACGAAGAGCGTCTCGCTCACGTCGCCCTCGTGCACGACGACCTCGTCCACCCCGTAGTCTTTGTGATCGAACGCGTTGGCGACCTTGACCAGCTCCTTCATGTCGAGCTCGCTGAAGAGCACCACGTGGCCGATCGCGTCGAGCTCCGCCGTCACCCGGCTCGCCCGCTTGGCCTCCACGACCTGGTCGGGCGGGTCGGAGCTCAGCCGCAGCACCACGGTCGTGATGTTGTCTTCGCCGCCGCGCTGGTTCGCGGTGTCGATGAGCCCCTTGGCCACCGACTCGAGCGACTCGAGCCCGAGCGTCGCGCCGAGCTCCGAGGTGTCCTCGAAGTAGCCGTGCAGGCCGTCGGAGCAGAGGAGCAGCGAGTCGCCCGGCAGCACGTCGAAGACGAGCGAGTCGACGAGCACCGAGGGCTTCGGGCCGACCGCGCGCGTCACGAGGTTCTGGTGCGGGTTGTCCTTCGCCTGCTCGGGCGTGAGCATCCCGCGGCGGACCGCCTCCTGGACGAAGGTGTGATCTTCGCTGAGCTGGTAGACGCGGCCCTGGCGCGAGAGGTAGAGGCGGCTGTCGCCCACGTGGCCCATCACGCCCTTGCCGCCGATCACGAGCAAGGCGGTGCAGGTGGTGCCCATGCCCTTCTTCGACGGATCGTCGACGCCCATGCGGTGCACCCGCGCCGACGCGCTCTGGATGGCCTCACGCATCATCGCCGCCGCCTCGTCGTGCGAGCGCGTCCCCGCCAGCACCGCCTTCAGCAGATCGCCGCGCGCGCGCACGTGCTCGCGTACCGTCTCGGCCGCCGTGCGGGACGCGATGTCTCCCGCCGCGTGCCCGCCCATCCCATCACAGACGAGGTAGAGGCCCAGCTCCTTGTCGACGAGGTAGTGATCCTCGTTGAGCTGCCGCTCCCGCCCCACGTCCGTGGCCCCGTGCGCCCACGTCCTCACGGCCGCAGCTTGCCCGAGCCGCTCGCGCATGACCAGCGTGGACCGAGTGCGAAGCATCGGCCCATGTACGGGCGGAGCGCGACTGGCCTTCCGCCCGCGTGCGCCTATGTCTGGCTGCGTGAGCCCGAGACGCGCCCTCCTCCCGATCGCCTGCCTCCCCCTCGCGTTCGCCGTCATGACCAGCGCGTGCGCCGGCACGCCCGCGTCACGCCCGCGCGAGGAGCCCACGCAGAGCTCCGCGGACGTGCGGGACGTCGAGTTCGAGGGCGCCCAGCGTGACCGCGCCCAGGCCGTGCTCGCCGATCTCGAGTCGTGGTGCGGCGAGCACGAAGACGCCTGCGGCGCGAGCGCGCGCCCCGACATCTACCCCGACGTGGAGGTCTCGGAGGTCGACCGACGCTACGTCGACGACCGCAAGCAGCGCCTCCGCACTCTCGGCGTCCAGGTGCGCTGGGACCCGGGCACGCGCCGCTTCGAGGTCGTGCGCGGCAACACGCCGATCTTCGACGGGAACGAAGATCCGTGAGCGCTCAGAACGCGCCGCGGACGTCGAGCGTGCCGGGACCCAGCGAGACGCGGAGCCAGGTGCCGTCCCGGCCGAAGTGCGCGAGCAGCCCCGCGCTCAACGCGAACGACGCCACCCCGACGCCGAGCAGCGCCGCGCCCAGGCCCGTCAGCAGCGGGCCGCGCGCGTAGGCGTCCTCGACGCTCGCCCAGGCGGCCCCGTCGGGCGCGTTCTCGACCGCGTTGAGGTCGTCGGCGCCGACGGCGAGCGTGATCGCGCCGCCGATCATCACCGCCGCCGAGGCGCCGAAGAGCGACCACGCGAGGGCTTGTCCGTCGCCCGCCGGCTGCGCGTCGGTCGTCTCGTCCTCCCCCTCGTCCTGCGCCTGCACGACCGCTGGGGTGCTCGCGAGGAGCGCGGCCGCGAGGAGCGCGATCGAGGGGGCGGAGAGGGACGAGGGGCGGCGCACGCGTGAACTATCCGAGGCCTCTCCTCCCCGGTCAACCGCGTTGCGTCCCCGTCGAGCGCGTGCTGCCATTCGGCCCCGATGCGTCGCGCGTTGTCCCTGATCCTGCTTCTGGCGGCGAGCCCCGCCGCCGCGCAGGAGCTCGGCGTCTCCGCGACGGTCGAGCGCGAGGAGCACGACGGGCGCGCCCAGACCACGGTCACGCGCGAAGACCTGGAGGAGCGGCTGCCGCGCTCGGCGCCCGACGCCCTGCGTGACGTGCCCGGCGTGAGCGTGCAGCAGACCGCGCACGGCCAGGCCAGCCCCTATGTGCGTGGGCTGACCGGGCAGCGCGTGATCCACCTCTTCGACGGGATCCGACTGAACACGGGGATCTACCGGCAGGGGCCGAACCAGTACTTCTTCACCGTGGACTCGCTCACCCTCGACCGGCTCGAGGTGACCCGCGGGAGCGCCTCGACCCGCTGGGGCCCCGACGCGCTCGGCGGCGCGATCGTCGCCGTCCCGCGCGAGCGCGAGCCGGACGCGAGCCTCGACGGGGTGCGACTCTCGCCGCGGCTCTTCGCGCGCTTCCGCTCCGCCGACCTCGAGTGGGGTGGGCGCGCGGAGCTCGGCGCGGATCTCGGCGACCGGACCGCGTTCCTGGGAGGCGTGGCGTTCCGGGAGGCGGGGCTCCTTCGCAGCGGCGGGCTGGTGGGCAGCCCACTCGACGGCTCGCGCGCGCTCGTGCCGCGCTTCACGGAGGAGCTCGCGGGCCAGCCCCCCGAGGCGTGGCACACGCAGGCCGGCACGGGGTTCACGGAGCTGACCTTCGATGGACGGCTCGTGCATCGCCTCACCTCGCGCCTCTCCGTGGTGGCGGCGGCGTACGGCTACCGGCAGTCCAACGCACCTCGCACGGATCGTTGCCCGGCCCCCGAGGCGCCGGCCGACGAGTGCCTGCGGGTGCGAGAGCAGTTCCGGACGCTCGCGTACGTCTCGCTGCGCGGTGACGCGGGCGAGCACCTGCGCGACCTGGCGCTGACCCTGAGCTACCAGCGCCATCACGAGGCGCGCGAGAACGTGCGGCCGCGCTCCGCGGTGCGCTTCGACTGGACGGACGACGTCGACACCCTCGGCCTCGCGCTCGCGGCGGCCACGCCCCGCATCCGCCTCGGCGAGGACGCGTCCATGCGGGCCCGCTACGGCTTCGACGTCTACGACGACCGGGTCTCGTCCTCGGCGCAGCAGACCCTGACCGACCTCGATCTGACGCTCCCGCTCTCGCGCGGTCAGTACCTGGACCGCTCGCTCTACGTGACCCTCGGCGCCTGGCTGACGCTCGAGCTGAAGCCGGCGCGCTGGCTGACGCTCCGGAGCGGGGGGCGCGTGGGGATGGTGGGCGTGCGCGCGCCGGAGGATCGCGCGTCGGGCACGGCGGGCGTGCGGGACGACTTCGGGCTCGCGGTCGGACGGGTCGGCGCCGAGATCGCGCCGACGCGCGAGCTGTCCATCCTGGTCTCGGTGGATCAGGGCTTCCGCGCGCCCAACCTGGACGACCTCACCTCGCGCCAGCAGACCGGGCCTGGCTTCCAGTTCGAGAACCCCGCGCTCCGCCCGGAGCGGAGCACCAGCTTCGACCTCGGGGTCCAGCTGCGCCTGCCGTTCCTGCGCCTCGACGCGTGGGCCTTCGCGCTCTTGCTCGAAGACGGCATCGAGCGGGCGCTGCGCGGCGCCGACGCGTGCCCACCGAACACCCCGCAGTGCCAGGCGTCGCGCGTGCATCTGCAGCTCGTGAACGCGCGCGGGCTGGGCACGATCTTCGGCGCCGAAGGGGGCGCGACGCTCACCCTCCCCGAGGACGTGACCGTGCGCGCCACCGTGACCTGGGCCTGGGGCGAGGGCCCGGACCCGAGCGGAGCGGGCCGCGTGCCGCTCTCCCGCGTGCCGCCCCTGCACGGCTCGGTCGAGGGGCGCTGGCGTCACCGCGAGAGCGGCTTCTACGCCGCCGCGGTCTTCCGCTGGGCGGCCACCCAGGATCGCCTCGCCCCGTCCGACACCGCCGACGCGCGGATCCCGCTCGGCGGCACGCCCGGCTGGGCCACCGTCGACGTGCGCGCGGGCTGGCGCCTGGACGATCAGGTCGTGCTCTCGCTCGTGGGCGAGAACCTCTTCGACGTCGCTTACCGCGTGCACGGCTCCAGCATCAACGCGCCCGGCGTCGGCGTCATGGCCCAGGCGAGCGTGCGCCTGTGGCCCTGGTGAGGGCGAGGCTCAGCGCTCTTCCGCGACGCCGTCCTCGAGGTCGACGCCCTCCCCCAGCGCCTCTCGGAGGCGCGTGAGGAGCCGCTCGGGGGTGAACGGCTTGGGCAAGAACGTTTGCCCGCGCTCGATCGCGGCGCGCACCTCGTCGACGTCCTCGGCGTAGCCCGACATGTAGAGCACCTTCGTGTCCGGACGGTGCTCGAGGATCTTCTCGGCGAGCTGCGGCCCGCTCATGCCCGGCATGACCACGTCGGTCAGCAGCACGTCGAGGCGGCCCGGGTACGCGGTCGCGAGCGCGAGGGCGTCCTCGGCGTGCGCGGCCTCGAACACCTGGTAGCCGGCGCGCCGGAGGATGCGTCGCGCCGCGCGCCGCACGCCGAGCTGGTCCTCGACGAGCAAGATCGTCTCGCTGATCGCCGCGCCGACCTTCGGCTTGACGAAGCTGCCGCTCGGCGCCTTGGAGCGAGGGAAGCGGATGCGCACCGTGGTGCCCCCGCCGAGCGCGCTGTCGATCGTGAGCGACCCCTCGGCTTCACTCACCACCGCGAGCGCCGTGGTCAGCCCGAGCCCGCTGCCCTGCCCCTGCGGCTTGGTCGTGAAGAACGGCTCGCAGGCGCGGCTGCGGACCGACTCCGTCATGCCATAGCCCTCGTCGCGCACGGAGATCTCCACCCACCCACCGGGCTCTCGCTCGCTGGCCCGGGCGCTCGCCCGCACCGTGATCCGGGCCCCCTCGTCGGTGGCTTGGCGCGCGTTGTCGACCAGGTTGAGCACCACCTGCTCGAGGAGCGCAGGGTCGATGCGGATCCAGCCGACGCCGGGGTCGAGCTCCAGCGCGAGGCGCCGCCGCTCGCCGACGATCGCCGCGAGCATCGGCTCGAGCTCCCCGAGGAGGCGGTCCACGCGGACGCGCTCGGGCGTCTGGATCTGGCGGCTCGTGAACGAGAGCAGGCGCGACGTCAGGAGCCGGCCCTTGCTCGCCGCCTCCACCACCGCCCCGAGATCCTCGGCCGCGCCTTCGGTCGCGAGCTGGTCCTCGAGCAGCGCCGCGTGCGCCGCGATGATCGTCAGGAGGTTGTTGAACTCGTGCGCCATCGAGCCGGCGAGCCGCCCGAGGGTCTGCTCGCGCTGGGCGAGGCGCAGCCGCTCCTCCAGGTCGCGCGACTCCGTCACCTCGAGCGCGAGCCCGACCGCCCCCTGGATGGATCCGTCCGAAGCCCGGAGAGGATCGACGCGCGCGTGGAAAGTGCGGCCCTCCCGCTCGAACTCGTAGTGACCCGAGTGGCCCTCGAGCGCGCGGAGGTGGGCCGCCACGGGGGGGACGGCCGGGTCCTCGCTCCCCACGTACTCGTAGAGCGTGGTGCCGAGCAGGCTCTCCGCCGAGCGATTGCGCACCACGAGGCCGCCGCCCGTCACCGAGGTCACGGTCATCGAGCGGTCCACCGTCCAGAGCACGCCGGGGAGCTGCTGCGCGAGGGCCGAGAGCTGCACCTGGCTCGTCCGGGCGACCCGCGCCCCCGTCGTGTCGCGCCCGAGGAGCACGACCCCGTCGGCCGAGACCCGCGCCGTGCGCAGATCCACCCACCGGAGGCCCGGGCGCTGGCCCCGCACGCACACCTCCGCCCGCTGCCCCTGCCGCGTGCGCAGCAGGTCCAGCACGCCCTCCGCGGGCCGACGGTCCGGGTCGAGCAGGCGCTCGAGCGGCTGCCCGAGCAGCGCGCCGCGAGGCTGCCCGAGCAGCGTGGCGAAGCTCTGGGAGATCTCGCGGATCTGGCCGTCGGGCCCGAGCACGAGCACCAGCTCTCGCCCCTCCTTCAAGAGGGTATCGAGCAAGATGTCGCTCACGCGGGCCTCGCGTTCGGGAGAGCGTTCACGGCGGGCGAGGGTTGCACGATCGCGCCTCGCCCGTCAGCGTCAGGCCGATGCGTGGGACGACCATGGCGTTCTTGGCCGCGGCGCTGGTGCTCTGGCCCCTCACCGCCGAGGCCCAGCGCGCATACACCGTGAGAGAGGGCGACACCCTCGCCGCGATCGCGCGGCGCCATCACGTGACCATCACCGAGCTGCAGCGGGCCAACCGCATGCGCGGCACGGTCGTGCGTCCGGGAGAGCGCCTGCAGATCCCGGGACGCGACGGCTGGCGCCGGGCCCGTGGCCGCGGCCGCCGATACACCGTGCGGGCCGGCGACACACTCAACCGGATCGCGCGGCGCTTCCACGTCTCGGTCGCGGATCTCCAGGCCGCCAACGCGCTTCGTTCGGAGAGCATTCGCCAGGGTCAGACGCTCCTGGTGCCCCGACCGGGTCAAAGCGGCGCTTCGCTCCGGGCGTCGCTCCGCGAAGGCAACGCACCCGTCGTGCCCGACATCGCGCCCGAGCTCGAGGAAGACGAGGCCGAGGCGATCCAGGCCCGGGTCGCGGCGCTCGGGCTCGGGGGCGCTCACATCGGCCAGCAGCTCCTGCGCGAAGGCGCGACCAACCCGGACATGATCGAGGCCGCCGGCTCGACCGACGAGATGGACGGCACCTTGCGGATGCCCGTGGACGAGGGGCGCTTCCTGCGAGGCTGGGGCTCCGGCGCGGACGGCTACCACCTCGCGGTCGACATCGGCGCCGCCTCGACCACCGAGATCCACGCCGCGGAGGGTGGGCTCGTGGCCTACGCTGGCCGCGGAATCCGTGGCTACGGCAATTTCGTGATCCTCGTTCATCCGAACGGATGGGTCACCGCCTACGGGCACAACCGCCGCAACCTCGTGGTGGAGGGCCAGCTGGTGGAGCGCGGCGAGGTCATCGCTCGCGTGGGACAGACGGGCTTCGCGCGCGGACCACATCTCCACTTCATCTTGGTCCACGAAGGGCAACACTGCGACCCGGTGCCCTTGTTCCGCCCCCGTATCGCCCGCGCCGACGGGGCCGAGGTCGACGAGCCGGAGCTGGCCTGGGACAGCGAGCACCGCCCCTCCGGCATCCGCTGCCTGGCGCGCGAGGCTCGCCCGCATCCGCACTACGGGCGCGGACGTCGTCGTGGCCGGCGGCGCTGACGCGTCGGTGAGGGGTCGGGCGGGCATGGCTGTTCGGGGGGCTTCCGTGAAGACCAACGGACGGATGAAGGTCCGCTGAAGGGTCAGGCCTCCAGAAAAGCCAGGGTGCGCGCGATCCCCTCCTCGAGCGGCGTGAAATCGAGGTCGAGCGCGGCGCGTGCGCGGCTCGCGTCGGGGCGGGGCTGCCACTGCAGGAAGTGCAGCTGGCCCTTCGCGACGAGCGGCGGCTTGCCCGTCAGGCGGGAGACCGCCTCGCTCGCGGACGCCAGCGCCCGCGAGAGCCAGAGCGGCAGGCTCGGAGGGACCCGCTCCCTCCCGAGCGCGGCGAGCACGGCGGAGGCCAGCGCGCGGTTGTCGACGTAGCGATCGCAGAGGATGAAGCGGTCGCCCGCGTTCGCCCGCTCGGCCGCGCGCACGTGCCCTTCCCCCACGTCCTCCGAGAAGACCACCGGCATCCCGCCGGGAGGGATCGCGGGCACCTCTCCGTCTCGGAGCTTGCGCATGAGCTCGTTGATGCCGGGCGAGCCCGCGGGCCCCGGGCCGTACACCGCCGCGGGGTGGAGAAACACGGCGTCGAGCCCACCGGCCTGCGCCGCCGCGACGAGCGCGTCCGCCTCCTGCTTGGAGCGTTCGTAGGCGGTGCCCTTCGGGTTCGGATCGAGCCGGGACTCCTCGAGCACGCCCGCCGCGTCGGCCTCGAAGACGTCGATGGTGCTGGTGAACACGAAGCGCTCGGCGCCGGCCGCGCGCGCCGCGGCGAGCATGGCGCGGGTGCCCTCGACGTTGACCTCGCGAAAGGTGCCCGCGTCCGGAAGCCACTGCTCGGGGAGCCCGGCGGCGTGGAAGACCAGCTCGCAGCCCTCCGCGGCGTCACGGAGCGAGGCGGCGTCGCGGAGATCGCCCTGCACCTCCTCGCAGCCCTCGGGGAGCGGCTTGCCCGGGGTGCGGACGAGGGCGCGGACGTCGGTCCCGCGCCTCCGCAGGGCCGCGGCGATGGAGTGCCCCACCAGGCCGGTGGCGCCGGTCACCAGCGCTGTCACCCCGAGGCCCCGGGCGGCGTGCGGTTGTGCTGGCTCTCCTCCGCGGGCGCGCCGCAGTGCGGGCAGGTCAACAGCTCCATCGCGAACGGGCCCTTGCAGTACGTGCAGAAGAGCCGCCCTGCGATGCTGTTCGGGTCGATCAGCTTCATCTCCGGGTAGAACTGCTCGAGCTCGGCCGTGCTCATCCGGTCGTTCTCGTCGGCCGGCGACCACACCACCTCGAGCGCGACGAGCTGCTGCGCGGTCACCGCCGACCGGTTGTCGAGCGCCATCCGGATCTGCGCCGCGTCCGGGCTCTGGAGCGCCTGGAGCGGCCGCTCCGCCGCCACCACCAGGTGCACCACGACCGTGCCCTCGCCCTCGTTCGGGTGCGCCCGCATCTCGGGCGCGTCCTGGGTGACGACCTCGCCCCCCGCGCCGCGCACCCGCTCCGTCTGGTAGGCGGCGCGCGCGCGGGTCGCGATCTGCTGGAACCGCTGCTCCGCCTGCTGGGGTGAGAGCGGGCCGAAGCTCTCCTGTGAGACGTAGAGCCACGACAGCTCCGCCCGCCGGAGCGCGAGCACCGTCTCTCGCAGCAGGTGGGCGAGCCCCTGCTCGGACTGCGTGTCTCCCGTCTCCGCGAGGCGCTTCAACGTGTCCTGCATCTCGCGGCGCGCGCGCCAATCGATGCCGAGACTCAACCTGTGCACGTGCATCGCGTCTTGCCCCGCGTGGGCGCTCACCGAGGGCGGAGCCCCCTTTCGCACGCGGCTGAAGACGAGCAGCCCGAGCCCCCCGGCGACCAGCAGGAAGCAGCAGAGCCCGCCCCCGAGGCCCCAGCCGCAGCCTCCGCCGCGTCGCGACGCGCGGCTCCGTGTGCCGAGCCCACCCGCGCCGGTGGTCCTGGGCGGCGTGCCGTACGAAGGCCGGGTCGAGGGGGTCGTCGAGCCGGAGCCGTAGGACGGGGAGGACGGGGAAGACGTGGTTCCCGATCCGTAGCTGCGTCGGCTCGAGCTCGAGGAACCGTAGCTTCGCGAGCCCGAGCTGCGCGAGCCGGAGCTCGAGCTGCGGCTCCGGCTGCCGAAGCGGCTCCCTCCGAAGCTCCCCCCGCGCCGCTGCGCCAGCGCGTCGTTGGCCACGAACACGAGCGCCAGCGCGATGATCGCACCCCAGATTCCCCGATGCATGGGCGCGAGTATGGCAAAGATGCGCGCCGTTTTGGCGACGCGTTGGCGGTGGACCCCCGCCTCGGGTGGCGGCCGCCACCCTCCCGCCACCCATCCGCCGGCGGATCGGGGGTCACGCGGGGTGTTCGAGCGTCGATTCTCTCGTGTGAGGTGGCTGGATCGAATCTTGATTCGTGTAGGCGCCGTGCCCCGCGCGAAGATCCAGGCCGCCGCCACGTATGCGGTCACCATCCGTTGCGTGTGTCGGAAGCTCTTTCTGACGCCGTTCGCGCCGCAGCTGCAC
>JAVJQK010000147.1 GCA_040218145.1 Sandaracinaceae bacterium
GGCGGAGGCGGAGGCGGAGGCGGAGGCGGAGGCGGAGGCGGAGGCGGAGGCGGAGGCGGAGGCGGAGGCGGAGGCGGAGGCGGAGGCGGAGGCGGAGGCGGAGGCGGAGGCGGAGGCGGAGGCGGTTCCAGACGCGGAGGCGCGCGCTGACTCGGCGGGGGCAAGCTTGCGCCGGGAGAAGCCGCGGGGCACACCGGGCGCCTGATGCGGCCCATGGCTCTGCTGTTCCTCGCGCTCTTCAACAGCATCCTGGGGCTCTCCGTCTTGTTCCCGGTCCTCGCTCCCCTCGGGCTCGAGCTGGGGCTGCGGCCGTTCGAGATCACCACCCTCTCGACGGCCTACGCGCTCATGCAGCTCGTCATGTCGCGCTTCTGGGGGCGGCGGAGCGACGCGAAGGGGCGCGTCTCGACCCTGCTCATCGGGATCTCGGGCTTCGCGCTGAGCTTCTTCGCCTTCGGGGCCGTGGCGTGGCTGGGACAGCGCGGCGCGTTGACGCACTGGCCGCTCTACGCCGGGCTGCTCGGCACGCGCCTGCTCGGCGGCGCGCTCTCCTCGGCCACCATCCCGACCGCGCAGGCGTACGCGGCGGACATCACCGGGCCCGAAGACCGGACCAAGGCGATGGCGGTCATCGGCGCCGCGTTCGGCTCGGGCATCGTGTTCGGGCCCGCGATCGGCGCGGGGCTGGCCGCCCTCACCGGGAGCCTGCTCGCGCCCGTGTTCTTCAGCGCCTCCATCGCGGTGGTCAACGGGCTCTTCGTCTGGCTCGCCCTGCCGGAGCCCGAGCGGCACACCCCGGACGAGGAGGCCGTGCCCCGGGAGTCGCGGGACGTGTGGCGCACGATCTGGCCCATCCTCGCGGTCGGCCTGGCCGCGACGCTCTCGTCGGTGGCGATGGAGCAGACCGTGGCGCTCTACTTCCAGGCGCGGCTCGAGCTCGAGGAGGTGGAGACCGCGAAGGCGGTCGGGCTGGCCCTGGTCGGCTACGGCGTCATCGCGGTGATCACCCAGGGCTTCCTCGTGCGGCGCGTCACCTGGAAGCCCGCCACCCTCGTCCGGCTCGGCGTCCCGATCGCGCTCGCGGGCTTCGTGCTCTTCGTGCTCGCGGACAGCTACGCGATGCTCACCGCCGCGCTCTGCGTACAAGGGCTCGGGCAAGGACTCGTCCTGCCCGGGGTGACGGCGGCGCTCTCGCTCTCGGTGGGCCCGGACGAGCAGGGCGCGGTCGCCGGCTGGAACGGCAGCTCGCAGGGCCTCGGCCGCACGCTCGGCCCCATCGTGGGAGGCGCGTTCTTCGAGCTGAGCCCGGAGCTCCCCTACGTCTTCAGCGGCTGCCTCCTGCTGCTCGTGCTCGCGGTCGTGTGGCTCCGGCCGCTGGGCGCGTCGCGCGGACTGCTAGACGCCTGACGCGTTCCTTGTCACCATGCGCCAGTCATGGGGGGACGGGTCATGGGGAGACCTCGCTTCGCGGCGTGGGCATTGGCTGCGTTGCTGGCGACGGGGTGCACGCTGGATCGCGGCGGCCTGCGCGTCCCGGTCGGTGACGCGGCCGTCCGCGACGCGGCCGTTCGTGACGCGATGACCGACGCCGCCGGCTGCGTGCCCGCGGAGGAGACCTGCAACGGGCGTGACGACGACTGCGACGGAGTGACCGACGAGGCGCTCGAGCGCGGATGCGGCAGCGACGTCGGGGCGTGCGCGCCAGGGATCGAGTCGTGCGCGGCGGGACGCTGGGGGGCTTGCGAGGGATCGACCGGGCCCACGGCCGAGACCTGTGACGGTGCGGCGGACGACGACTGCGACGGCGCGATCGACGAGGGCTGCCCCTGCACGGACGGTGAGATGCGCGCGTGCGGGAGCGACGTCGGCGTGTGTGTCCCCGGCACGCAGACCTGCACCGGGGGGACGCTCGGCCCGTGTGAGGGAGAGGTCGCGCCTGGCGTCGAGGCGTGCGACGGCGCGCTCGACGAGGACTGTGACGGGCGGGTGGACGAGGGCGTGCGCGTCATCGTCTACCGCGACGCGGACGGAGACGGACACGGCGACCCGACGATGACCACGACCGATTGCGCCGCGTCGACGGGCTGGTCACTCGACGCCGACGACTGCGACGACGACTGCGCGGCGTGCCATCCGGCCGGCACCGAGACCTGCGACGCGCGCGACCAGGACTGCGATGGGCGGGTCGACGAGGGCGTGCGGAGCACCTGGTACCGCGATCGCGACGGGGACGGACATGGCGACCCGACCTCGCCCGCGATGGCCTGCGCGGCGCCCGCGGGCCACGTGGCGACCGGCGACGACTGCGACGACGACTGCGCGAGCTGTCGGCCGGGCGGGACCGAGACCTGCGACGCGCGCGACCAGGACTGCGACGGCACGATCGACGAGGCCCCGACCGGCGGGATGGAGCCCTGCCCCTGCCCACGCCGCACCCACGCCGGCCATTCGTATCTCTTCTGCCGCGGGGCGTACGACCAGGCGATGGGGCAGACCCGCTGCGGGAGCGTCGGCTACGCGCTCGCGACCATCGGCGACGCGGCCGAGCAGGCCTTCGTGTGGGGGCAGATCTCCTCGGGCACCCCCGACGACTGGTGGATCGGGCTCGACGACCGCGCGGTGGAAGGTACGCACGTGTGGCCTGACGGCTCGCCGCTGGGCACCTATCGCGCCTGGGCGACCGACCAGCCGGACAACGGCGGGCTCGCGCCCGTCGAGGAGGACTGCGTCGAGATGAGCTTCTCCGCGGGCGGGCGCTGGAACGATCTGGGCTGTGAGATCGGCTACCTGAGCGTCGTCTGCGAGAGCCCCTGAGCCAGTGAGCCCCCGCTGGGGGTTCCGGCGCGGTTCGGCTTGCCCGGAGTCGATCGCCGCACGATCATGAGAGCCGTGTCCTTCCCCGCTCCGGTGACCTCGCCCGCGGACGACGACGCCGAAGACCCTTCGGGCCTCGTCGGACGCGTCCTCGCGGACCGCTATCGCGTCACCGGCCTGCTCGGCGTCGGCGGCATCGGACGGGTCTACCGCGCCGTGCACCTCGTCCTGAAGCGCGAGGTCGCGCTGAAGGTGCTGCTCGAGCACTACCAGTGCGTGCCGGAGCTGCAGCGGCGCTTCGAGCGAGAGGCGATGGCCCTCGCGGCTCTCTCGCACCCGAACATCGTCACCATCACCGACTTCGTCTCGACCCGCGACGCGACCTTCCTCGTGATGGAGCTGGTGGAGGGGCGCGATCTGGACGAGCTCCTCGAGGCCGAGGGCGCGGTGCCGCCCGTCGCCGCCTTCGCCATCATGGAGCAGACCCTCTCGTGCCTCGCGTACGCGCACGCGCGCGACGTCATCCACCGCGACCTCAAGCCGCAGAACGTGCTCGTGCGCGAGCTGCCCGGGGATCGCGTGCACGCGACGGTGCTCGACTTCGGGCTCGCCAAGTTCATGGACGGCTCCGGCCCGGCCGCGAACCTGACCAAGACCGGGCTCGTCGTCGGCACCCCGGCCTACATGGCCCCCGAGCAGGCGAGCGGGGGCCGCGCTGATCAGCGCGCGGACGTCTACGCGGCCGGGATCATGTTCTTCGAGATGCTCGCGGGCACCCACCCGTTCGAGGGCTTCGAGGGCGCCGATCTCCTGCGGCAGCACCTCCTGACCCGCGCCCCCACGCTGGCGTCGGTGTGCCCGGGCGCTCGCATCGCCCCCGAGCTCGAGTCGTTCGTCGCGCGCGCGCTCGAGAAGGACGGCGCGGACCGCTTCGCCGACGGCGGCGCCATGCTCGACGCGTTCCTCGCGCTGCCGCCGGACGCGTTCTCACCCGCAGGCGGCGTGACCGGCAAACGCGCCATCCGCTCCGACGCGCCGACCGCCATCGGGCTGAAGCCCACCGCGCCGGCCATGCCCGCCGCGCTGAGCGCCCACGGAGAGCCGCGACGGGGCGGTGGGCTGGCGTGGATCATGGCCGCGATCATGGCCGCCATCGCCATCGGCGCGATCACGTGGATCTATCTTCGGGGCCCGAGCGCCCCCACGCCGACGCCGCCTCCGACCGGCGCGGTCGGGCCCTCGCCCGCGACCGAGACGACCGCCGCGACCGCGCCCACCAACGACGCGCCGACCGACGACGCGCCGGAGGCCGGGGACGGAGACCCGACGGGGGCGGTCGAGGGTGACGACGAGGAGGACCTCGAGGACGAAGCGGAGGGCGAGGACACCCCGCTCGCGGTGGCGGACGACGCCCCCGAGGACGAGCCGGAGGAGGAGATCGCGCCCCCCGCAGAGCGCCCCGCGGCCCGAAACCCGTGGCGAGAGGGGACGCCCCGGGCGCTGGTCCCGATCCGCCGTCGCGTCGCGCGCGGCCACCCGATCACCACGCGCCACATCCGGGCGGTGCAGCAGTATCGGCGACGAAACCCGTCGGACCTCCGCGGGCGACTCGCGCTGGCCCAGGTCTACGTCGCGCGGGGCTGGCTCACGAACGCGCTCCGTCAGTACCGCGGGGCCTACCGCCGGGACCCGAGCGTGCGTGGCGATCCCCGCATGCGCCGCGATCTCGCGCGCATGACCGGCCTCGCGCCGCTGCACGGGGAGGCGACGGACACGCTCGTGGAGATCTACGGCGAAGAGGCCCGCGCCACGCTCGGCCGGCTCCTGCGCCGGGAGCCCGACGCGGAGACGCAGCGTCGATACCGAGCCGCGCTGGATCGCTTGCCGGCCCCCGACTGATCGTCATCGCTCGAAGAGCCGATCAGCGCGCCTTCGTGAGCTCGCGCGCCATGTCCTCGGCCGTCTTCACCACGGCAAGGTTCGCGCGAAAGCCCCCGCGCGCCTCGATTCGATCGACGGTCGCGTCCGTGAGCGAGGCGCCGGACAGGGTGACGCGATCCTCCACCGGTCGGACCGCGCGCTCGGTCTCGGCGGCGGCCTCGGCGAAGCGCTCGCCGTGGCGGATCATCGCCCCCGCGGCGCCGTGAAGAGCTTGGATCACGACCGTGTCATCGGACGCCGCCCGCGAATCTGAAGGCCGGATCGAGGCGCTGATGCCGTACTCTCGGGCTCGGATGCCCGAAGGTACGGCGGTCGACACCTGCGAAGCCGCGATCCGTGACTGGATCCTCTCCGGCGAGGTGAGCCCGGGCGAGCGGCTGCCCCCCGAGCGCCGGCTCGCCGAGCGGCTCGGCGTGAACCGCACGACGCTGCGGGGCGCGCTCAGCCGGCTGGCGAGCGCGCGGCTGCTCACCGTGCGGCAGGGCAGCGGCTACGTCGTGCAGGACTATCGTCGCGTGGCCGGCCTCGAGCTGCTCCCGGAGGTCGTCGCGCTCGCGGAGGCGCGCGGGGACGGGATTGGCCCCATCGTGAAGGACCTGCTCGAGGTCCGGCGCAGGCTCGCCACGATGGCGCTCGAGCGCTTCGTGGACCACCCACGCCCGGGCGCGGCCGACCGCGTGGAGGCGGCCGTCGATCGCTTCGCGGAGCTGATGGGGTCGAGCCCGACCGAGGAGGAGGTGGTCGACGCCGATCTCGCGGTGATCGGGGAGTTCCTGGAGGCGAGCGGCTCGGCGGTGCTGGGGCTCTGCCTCAACCCGATCAGCTTCGTGGTGCAGTCCCTGGCCCCCCTCCGGGCCGCCCTGTACGTCGACCCCGACACGAACGTCGCCGCCTACCGTCTCCTCGTGCTCTGGATGCGGAGCCCGTCGCGCGACGCGATCGCGCGGGTGGCCGAGCAGCTCGAGCGACGCGACGCCGAGACCGTGGCGCGGGTGACGCGGGCAGCCGCCGAGGGGTGAAGCGGCCGCGCGGGCCTATGCTGGGCTCATGCGCGGATGGGCGATCGGGCTGGCGATGCTCGGGGCGTGCGGCTCTCAGGGATCCGCCGCCTCCTCTTCACCGAGGAGGCGCACGGGCGCATCTACCGCGTCAGCTACGCGGGATGATCAGCTCTCGCCGACGCCCTCTTCGGGCTCCTCGGTCTCCTCGACCGCGTCGTCGACCGCCTGCTGCTCGTCCTCGGCCCGCCGCTGCTCGTTCCAGTGGGCGTCCCGGTCCCACCGATCGACGGTGCCGTCGCCGTCGAGGTCGTTGCCGACCCGGACCATGCGGCCGTCCTCGTAGTACTCCCAGGTGTCGGGCTGCCAGCGGCTGGCGGTGCTGCGGCCGCCACGGTCGCGCTCGGTGCGCACCATGCGGCCTTCCTCGAAGTAGATCTTCGTGTCGACGCGGCCGTCCCCGTCGGTGTCCTGCTCCTGGCGGACGATGCGCCCGTCCTGGAAGAACGTGATGATGTCCATCGCGCCGTCGAAGTTGCGGTCGGCCTCCTCGCGGAGCGGTCGACCCTCTTCGTTGTAGTAGCGCACGACGTCCTTGACGCCGTCGGCGTTCAGGTCGGCCTCGCGGCACGCGAGGATCAGGCGGATCAGCGGCGGCGTGCCCACGCGGCGGAACACGCGCCGCACGTCCGGGAAGTCGTCGCCGGAGGTGTCGTACTCGCTCACCTCGCGCTCGGTGCCCGCGGTCTCGCAGCGCCCCTGATCGTCGTCGGGCCTGGAGGAGCCCTCCATCGCGCGCGCCTGGGTCTGCGTCTGGTTCGCGGCCCGCTCGTTGCCGCCGCCGCAGCCCGGAGTGACGAGGCCCAGCGCGCCGAGCGCGGCCAGCGCGCCGACCAGTTTGGAGATCCGCGTCGCGCCGCTCATTCCGTCTCCTCGCTCGTCTCGCCCTCGCCGCCGTCCGCGGCCTCCTCGGGCGGCACGTCGGACACGCCCTCCCAGGGCATGCCCTCGCCCGGCGTGGTCTCGGGGGGAGTGTCCCCGCCTTCGCCTCCGGCGCCCTCTTCGCCGCCCGCGTCGGGGCTCTCACCGCCGCTCGTCGGGGACTGGGGGCGCGGCTCGTCCGGCACGGGAGGCGGCTCGCTGCCATCGCAGGTCAGCGCGCTCTCGCGGTCCCCCGCGCTCTCGCGCGGGACGTCCTCCTCCTGGTCGGGCTCGCCGTCCAGGTTGGTGTCGCGCTTGATCTGGAAGAGCCGGCCGTAGCGGAACATCTCCCAGCGCTCGGGCTGGCCGTCGTTGTTGTCGTCGTACCGCGCCTCGCGCAGCACGCCGCCGTCGAAGAACTCCCACGTGTCGACGCGGCCCGTGTGGTGCCGATCGCGCTCCTGGCGCGCGTAGAGCCGGCCCGCGCACCACACCCACGTGTCGATGCGGTTGTCGAAGTTCGTGTCGAGCTCCTTCCGCGTCAGCACGCCGTCGTTGAAGTACGAGATCATGTCGATGCGCCCGTCGAAGTCGAAGTCGTGCTCTTCCTGCACGATCGTCGTCCCGTCGGGGCCGAAGAAGCGGGTCACGTCGACGAGGCCGTCGAAGTTCATGTCGAGCTGCGCGCAGGTCTCGCGCTCGCCCTCGAAGACGTGCCGGATGTCCGGGTTGCCGTCGTTGTTGACGTCCACCGCGCGGACCTCGCGGCCCTGCGCGTTGCACTGCTGGCGGACCTGCTGGTCGCCGCGCGCCCCCTCCGGTGCGTCCTCGACCGCCGACGGGCCCCCACAGGCCACGGCCAGGGCGGCCAAGAGCAGCCAAGGACGAGCTTCAACTGCCCGAGATCGTTGATTCATCATCGAACGCGCCAATCTGGTCCCCAGGTCATTCGCCGCCGCGAAGCATACGCGGCGTTTCCGCCAGCCCGCAACCCGACGCACGCATGTGAGCAGGCATGTGGACGGCTGACGCGAAACGTCGCATATCCACCCCGTGCCCGTCCGACTCCGCGCGCGTGATCGATTGACATTATGTGTGGTGCCATGTAACTTCACGCCTCTGGATACGCAGCGTGCTCACGGAGGTGAGGTGGCGAATGGCCCGTAAGAAGATCTCCACCACCATCTACATCACCCCCGAGCAGAACGATCGGCTCAAGCAGCTGAACGCGCGCACGAAGGTGCCCATCGCGGTCTACATCCGCGAGGGCATCGACATGGTTCTGGAGAAGCACCGCGATTCGCTCCCCGGGCAGCTGACGCTCGACGCCGCGAGCGACGCGAAGAAGAAGTAGCTCCGCGTCCTGCGCAGGCTCGACGCGTGAGGCCCACGAATCGGCTCGCGTCGCCCCAATCGCATGGCCCGCGCTTGCGCGGACGGGCGACTCCATGCATGCAGCGGCTGCATTCATGTCGTTCCCCATCTCGCGCATTCGCAATTTCTCGATCATCGCCCACATCGATCACGGCAAGAGCACGCTCGCCGATCGAATCCTCGAGTTCACGGGCGCGATCACCGATCGAGAGAAGCAGGATCAGCTCCTCGACAAGATGGAGCTCGAGCGTGAGCGCGGCATCACGATCAAGGCGCAGTCCGTCCGCCTGAAATACAAGGCCAAGGACGGCGAGACCTACCAGCTGAACCTCATCGACACGCCCGGGCACGTCGACTTCTCCTACGAGGTCAGCCGCTCCCTCGCCGCGTGTGAGGGCGCCCTGCTCGTGGTGGACGCCGCTCAGGGCGTCGAGGCCCAGACCCTCGCCAACGTCTACCTGGCGCTCGAGCACGATCTCGAGATCATCCCGGTCTTCAACAAGATCGACCTGCCCGGCGCGGACGTCGACCGCACGGCGTTCGAGGTCGAGGAGGTCATCGGGCTCGACTGCTCGGGCGCGATCCCGGCGAGCGCGAAGGCGGGCATCGGCATCGAGGAGATCCTCGAGGCGATCGTCAAGCGCGTGCCCCCGCCCAAGACCGAGGCCCCGGACGGCCCCCTGCGCGCCCTCGTGGTCGACAGCTGGTACGACAGCTACCGCGGCGCGATGGTGCTCATCCGCGTCATCGACGGGACCATCGAGAAGGGCATGAAGGTCCGGATGATGGCCACCAAGGCCGACTACGAGGTGACGGAGCTCGGCGTCTTCTCGCCCTTCCCGTTCGCCGTCGACTCCCTCGGGCCGGGCGAAGCCGGCTTCCTGGCCGCGTCGATCAAGGCGGTCCAAGACACCAAGATCGGCGACACCGTCACCGAGACCCGGCGCAAGGCCGAGAAGGCGCTCCCCGGCTTCAAGGAAGTCAAGCCGATGGTCTTCTGCGGCATCTTCCCGACCGACTCCAACGAGTACCCGGCGCTCCGCGACGCGCTCGACAAGCTCCACCTGAACGACAGCGCGCTGACGTACGAGCCCGAGACCAGCGACGCCCTCGGCTTCGGCTTCCGCTGCGGCTTCCTCGGCATGCTCCACATGGAGATCGTGCAGGAGCGCCTCGAGCGGGAGTACGACCTGGACCTGGTCACCACCGCGCCGAGCGTCGTCTACCACGTGTACACGAAGGGCGGCACCGAGCGGGTCGACGTCGAGAACCCCTCGCGCCTGCCCGATCCCGCGCAGATCGATCGCATCGAGGAGCCCTACTTCAACGTGGCCATCCACGTGCCGGCCGAGTACGTCGGCGCCGTCATCAAGCTCTCCGAGGAGCGCCGCGGCGAGCAGAAGGGCATCCAGTACGCCTCGACCGACCGCGTCATCGTCACCTACGAGCTCCCCCTCGGAGAGGTGCTCTTCGACTTCTTCGATCGCCTGAAGACGGCCACCAAGGGCTACGCGTCGATGGACTACGAGCTAGCGGGCTACAGGCCGAACAAGCTCGTGAAGGTCGACATGATGATCAACGGGGATCGCGTCGACGCCCTGAGCGCCATCGTGCACAAGGAGAAGAGCTACTCGCTCGGCCGGAGCCTGGCCGCCAAGCTCAAGGAGATCGTGCCCCGGCAGCAATACGAGGTCGCCATCCAGGCGGCGATCGGCGGCAAGATCATCGCGCGCGAGACGGTGCGCGCCCTCCGCAAGGACGTCACGGCGAAGTGCTACGGCGGCGACATCACGCGGAAGCGGAAGCTGCTGGAGAAGCAGAAAGCCGGCAAGAAGCGCATGAAGGCGGTCGGGAGCGTCGAGATCCCGCAGGCCGCCTTCCACGCGATTCTCAAGGTCGATTGACGGCCAGCGCGGGGCCGCTTCGCTCCGAACGCGCTAAAGAATCCTGCCCCACTTGCCGTTGGGGACTGCTGACGGGCCGAGGACATTTCCCCGGCCAGTGGAGGCAGGATGGAGTCGATCGAGAACCGACATGATTCCGGCACGTCGGTGATCCCGGACCCGGAACAACGGCCCCGCGTCCTCGTGATCGAGGACACGGCCGAGGTGAGGCGCGCGGTCAAGCGCAGCCTCAAGAGCCTCGGCATGGACGTGGAGGTGGCCGCCAGCGGCGAGGAGGGTTTGCGCCTGGTCGAGGCGCTGCGCCCGAACCTCGTCCTGACGGACGTCAACATGCCCGGGATGGACGGCTTCGAGGTGCTGGCCGCGATCCGCGAGCACCCCCGCTGCGCGACCATCCCGGTCGTGCTGATGACGGCGCGCGACGACCGCGCCTCCATCCGCCGCGGCATGGTGATGGGCGCCGACGACTATCTGACGAAGCCCTTCACGGCCCAGGAGATCCGCGAGACGGTCCAGGCGCGCCTGGCTCACCACTCGCGCCTCACCACCGCGTTCGCCTCCCGGCTCCGGAAGACCCAGGCGGCGCTCTGGCAGGCCACGCACCACGACGCGGGGACGGGGCTCCCGAACCGCACCGCGTACCGCACGCACCTCGAGGCCGCGGAGCTGGGGCCGTCCCCGCTCGCGCTGATGGTGCTGGAGCTGGACCGCTTCGACCGGCTCCAGAGCGCCTTCCACCCGATGCAGCCCGAGATGGTCGACTCCGTGGTCCGCGAGATCGCCATGCGCGTCCGCCGCGTGGTGGCCGAGGAGGGGCAGGTCTTCCGCCTCGACGGCAGCCGCTTCGCGATCCTCTACGCCGGGGCGCGCGACGCCATCGGCGCCGAGGCGGTGGCCGACTGCCTCCTCGGAGAGGTGCGCCAGCCCTTCACCATGGACGACCTCGAGCTCCGGGTGACCGGCAGCATGGGCGTCGCGATGTGGCACACGGGGGGGGACGAGAGCGCGTTCGCGGTCGCCGCCCACGCGGAGGCCGCGGCCTTCAACGCGAGAGAGAGCGGCGGCAACCACGCCGCGATGTACGACCCGCAGCAGCACGACCGCGCGTACAACCGGCTGGTGCTCGAGAGCTCGATGCACCGCGCGCTCGAGCGAGAGCAGTTCGAGCTCTACTACCAGCCGCAGGTCGCGGCCGACACGGGCGAGCTGCGCGGGGTCGAGGCGCTCATCCGCTGGCACCACCCCGAGCTCGGCATGGTCTCGCCCTTCCACTTCATCCCCATCGCGGAGGAGACCGGCCTCATCGTGGAGATCGGTCGCTGGGTCCTCGAAGACGCGTGTCGCCAGATCGCGGCGTGGAAGGATGACTTCCCCGGCCTGAAGGTGGCGGTGAACCTCTCGGCCCTCCAGCTGAGGGACGAGGGCATGGCCGACATGATCATCAAGATCCTCGCGGACAACGGCGTGCCCGCCAACCAGCTCAAGCTCGAGCTCACCGAGAGCATGATGGTCCAGGCCGGCGAGCAGGCCGCGAAGTCGCTCCGGCGGCTGCGCGACCACGGCTGCGGCGTGTCCATCGACGACTTCGGCACCGGCTACTCGTCGCTCAAGAACCTCCGGTCCTTCCCGGTCGGTGAGGTGAAGATCGACCGCTCGTTCGTCCGACACGTGCCCGAGGACCGCGACAACTGCTCCATCGTGCACGCGGTCATCGACATGGCCCACCAGCTCGGCCTGCGGGTCATCGCGGAGGGCGTCGAGGAGGTCCCGCAGCTCGAGTTCCTGCGCCAGCAGGGCTGTGACGACATCCAGGGCTACTACTACTCGAAGCCGCTCCCCCCGGCCGACTTCGCCGAGTGGGCCCGCGGCTTCGCCGAGAAGGCGGCCTGAGGGATCATCGTCCGGGCCGTCGTCGTAGAGTGCGGCGATGGCCCACGACGTCGCATCGGCGATCTGCGCGAGCGCCTGCTGCGTCGGCTCCTGGGCCGCCATGGCGGGCGGCGCCGGCTGGCTCGTCGAGCGACGGCTCCGGGGCGTGGAGGCGCAGCTGGGGCGGCGCGCCGTTCCGTCCGAGGAGAACGCCCTGCTCTTCTACGCGGGCGCGTCCACGGTCTGGCTCGCCGCGATGGCGCTGGCCGCGTTCGGGCTCTTCTCACCGGAGCGAGCCCGGCTCGGCCGCAACGCGTACTGGATCCTCGTCGCGCACTTCAGCCTCGCCACGCTCGGCGCGTGCGGCATGGTGGTCACGGGGAGCGAGAGCGTCGTGCCGATCCTCGTCATGGCGTGCCTCATCGTCGGCGGCTCCGCGGTGATGGCGCTGGCCTTCGCGTGGCGGTGGAGCGGCGCGCGGCGCGATCGAATCGAAGCCGACGGCCCCGGGAGCGAGCCCGGTCCAGGGCCCGAGCGATTCGCGCTCTACGCGGGGGCGCTCTTGATGTGGCCGGTCGGGTTGATCGGCGCGTTCGTCTACGCCGAGCCGCACACCGTGCGCGCCGGGACCGTCGCCGCGCGGCTCTCCATGCTGCAGTGCTTCGGGATCGCGCTGGCGGTCTGCGTCGGCCTCCCGATCCTCGCCGCCGTCTACGCGCCGTGAGGTGTCAGCCGCCGCGGTAGTCCGCGACGAGCAACTGGTAGTGCGCGGCCGCCTCGCGGATGGAGGCCAGCTCCGCCTCGGTCAGGTCGCGCACCGGCTTGGCGGGTCGACCGAAGGCCATCACGCCGGGCGGGATCTTCGTCCTCGCGGTGACCAGGGAGCCCGCGCCGAGGATCACGTCCGCGCCGATCTCCGCCGCGTCGAGCACGATCGAGCCCATGCCGACCAGCACGCGGTCGTGCACGTGGCAGCCGTGGAGGATCACGCCGTGGCCCACCGTGCAGTCGTCGCCGATCGTCGTCTCCAGCCAGTCGTGCGTCGCGTGCACCACGGTGTTGTCCTGGATGGACGTCCGGGCGCCGACGTGGATGGCCATGACGTCGCCGCGGATGGCGGCCCCGAACCAGACGCTGCTCTGCTCGCCCACGGTGACGTCGCCGATGATCGACGCGGTGGGCGCGACGTAGGCGCTCGGATGCACGACCGGGGCCCGGCCTCGATAGGGGTAGAGGCTCACCGTTGGCTCTCCTCGGCCGTCGTCCGCGTGGAGGCGCCGAGGCGGGCCGCGAACCCGATCGCGTGCCTCGCCCCCGCGCCGGTCAGGGCGCCCAGCGTGTCGGCCACCAGGTCGAGCGCCTCCGACGAGCGCCCGGGCACGAACGCCTGGTGCACCTCGTCGAGCAGGCCCCAGAGCACGGTGATCCACACCGCGACCGAGAAGGTCCGCCAGGGCGCGCGGCCCGGCCACGTCCGCCGCGCCGCGTGGGCCACCAGGAAGCCGAGCACACCGTACTCGAGCATGTGCACGCCCTTGTCGCGGAGCGGGAAGTCCTCGATCGGCAGGGCGGTCAGCTCCATCGAGCTGAGGACCCAGATCAGCCCCATGTAGAAGAGCGCCGGGGCCCAGGCGAAGGCGACCTTCACGCCGCGCCCCCGGCCGCCCCCCCGAGGACCGGCAGCCTCTTGCGGCGCGGCGCGGGCGCCGCCGGGACGACGCCCTCGGCGAGCCCCATGAGCGAGTGGTTGTTGGCGTGCTCGATGGTGACGTCGACGAGCTGCCCCGTCAGGTCGACCCCCTCCGGGCCGGCGATGTGCACGATCTCGTTGCGGTGGGTGCGCCCCTGGAAGCGCACCCCGTCCCGGCTGGGGCCCTCGACGAGCACGCGCTGCCGCGATCCGACGAGCCCGTCCAGGTGCGCGCGCTGCTGCTCGCCCACCACCGCGAAGAGGCGCTGGAGCCGCTCGTCCTTGACCGCCTCGGGCACGTCGTCGCCGAGCTTGAGCGCCGGGGTGAAGGGCCGCGGCGAGTACTTGAAGGCGAAGGCCGCCGTGAACCCCGCCGCGCGGACGAGGGAGAGCGTCTCCTCGAAGTCCTCGTCGGTCTCCCCGGGGAAGCCGACGATCACGTCGGTGCTCAGGGTCAGGGCCGGGACCGCCTCGCGCAGCTTGGCGATGCGCTCGAGGTAGAGCCCGCGCGTGTAGCGGCGGAGCATGCGCTTGAGCACCCGGTCGCTGCCGGACTGCACCGGCAGGTGGAGGTGATCGGAGAGCACGTCCAGCTCCGCGTGGGCCTCGATGAGCGCGTCGGTCAGGTGCCGGGGATGCGGCGAGGTGTACCGGAGCCGGGCGAGGGCCGGGACCTCGCGCGCGATGCGGCGCAGGAGCTCCGCGAACTGGCTCGTCTCGACGACGCTGCCCGCCCACCTGGGCGGCTCGCTGCTCGGTTCGGCGGACGGCTGGGTCTCGCCGCGCGGCTCGAACCAGGAGTTCACCGTCTGACCGAGCAGGGTCACCTCGCGCACCCCGCCGTCGACCATGGACCCGACCTCGCGCACGATCTCGTCCGCGCTCCGGTAGCGCTCGGGCCCGCGGGTGTGCGGCACGATGCAGTACGTGCAGCGCTCGTCGCAGCCCTTCATGACCGTGACGAACGCGTTGACCTCGAGGCGCGTGGGATCGGGCGTCGCGTCGAGGAAGGCCGGCGCGTGCACGTCGAAGACGGTCCGCGCGATGGGCGCCCCGCCGCTCCGGGCGTGCTCGACCAGCGCGGGCAGCTCCGGGATGTTGTCCGGCCCGAGCACCACGTCGACGAAGCGGGCCTTCTTCAGGAGGTTCTCGCCCTCCTGCTGGGCCACGCAGCCCGCCACCGCGATCACGACGTCCTTGCGGGCGTCCTTGAGCGGCCGGACCGTGCCGAGCGCGCTCATCAGCTTGTGCTCGGCCTTCTCGCGGATGGAGCAGGTGTTGAAGATCACCAGATCCGCCAGCGTCGCCTCGTCGGTGGCCTGCCAGCCGGACGCGCGCAGGACCTCCTCGATCCGACGGGAGTCGTGGACGTTCATCTGGCAGCCCATGGTCTGGACGATGTACCGCTTGGTCATGGCGAACGGCGAAACCTAGGAGACGGCCACGGCCGCGGCAAACCGCCGGCCTCGGACGGTCAGCGACAGACCCGGATCGTGTCGACCACCAGGTCGTTGAAGGTCCGGATGGCGACCCCGCCGATGTTCGAGCTCGTGAAGGTGTGGGTCGTGGTGGCCACCACGCTCCCGCCGGTCGTGTAGACCCGCGCCCGCACCTGGTTGCCGCTGAGGAACTCGACCTCGAGCCGGTACCAGGTCCCGCTGGAGAAGGTCGCCGCCGTCGTGGCCGCGTCGCTGTATCCGAAGCTCGTGTTCTGCTGGATGATCAGCGCGTTGGTGTTGGGCGCGAACACCGCGCTCCGGGCGCCGGCCGCGTTCGCGTCGAAGCCGAGGTACACCCGCCCGCCGCCGGTGGCGCTGTGGACCCAGGCCTCGAGGCGGTCCCCGACCGCCCCCACGGAGACGTCGGTGCGGTAGTGCCAGTCCGGGTTCTGCAGCGCGTAGGTGCCGTCGCGCACGGGGCTGGTCACGATCACCCCGCCGGGGTCCTCCACGATCCACGGGCTGCGGGGCCACGTGGTGCCCGAGCCCTCGAAGCCGTCGATCAGCGTGCAGCTGGGCCCGATCGGCGTGCAGGTGCGCCCGTCGCCGGTGTAGCCGGAGTTGCAGGCGCAGGACCAGGACCCCGGCGTGTTGGTGCACGTGGCGTTGACGCTACAATCATCGAGCCCCGAGGCGCACTCGTTGACGTCGGAGCAGCGCGTGCCGCTCCCCGTCCAGCCGGGGTTGCATCGACAGCTGAAGGAGCCCGCGGTGTTCGTGCAGCTCGCGTTCGCGTCGCAGCCCGCGGCGCCCGTCGCGCACTCGTTGATGTCCGCGCAGCTGAAGCCGTCACCCATGTAGCCGGCGATGCACGCGCAGCTGAAGCCGCCCGCGGTGTTCGTGCAGCTGGCGAACGGGTGACAGCCCGCGGCGCCCGTCGCGCACTCGTTGACGTCCGCGCAGCTGAAGCCGTCCCCGGTGTAGCCCGTGTTGCAGTCGCAGCTGAAGCCGCCCGGGCCGTTGGTGCAGGTGGCGTTCGCGTCGCAGCTCGCCATGCCCATGGCGCACTCGTCGACGTCGACGCACGTGGTCCCGTCGCCCATGAAGCCCGCGTCGCACGTGCAGCTGAAGCCGCCGTCGCTGTTGGCGCAGGTCGCGTTCATGTCGCATCCGGCGGCGCCCGTCGCGCACTCGTCGACGTCGGTGCAGACGCTGCCGTCCCCTTCGTAGCCGTCGGGGCAGACGCAGACCGGGGCGCCGCTGGAGTCGTCACACGTGGCGAGCGGGTCGCAGGTGACGGTGGCGCAGCTCGGGCCCGCGTCGACGGGACCGCTGTCGCGCGCGACGTCGCCCGCGTCGCGCGGCCCCGCGTCACCGCCCGCGCCGCCGTCGTCCGTCGGCGTCGTGGCGTCGACCCCTGGCGGGTCGCCCCCCGCGTCGCCTTCTCCTCCGCCCGACGCGCAGCCCCAGGCGAGGGACGCCGCCCCCAGGGACACCGCGCAACACAGTCCAAGCCATCGCTTCACGGTCACCATCGTAGACGCTCCGGGCGGAGAATCGAACCCGGACGCGCCGAAGTCGGGGCAGGCGCGGCTGGACACGCCTCGCGCCGATCCTACGCTCGCCCGGTGAGCCTCGACGTCGATGCGCGCGCGCGCGCCCTCTATGGCCAGCCGCTGCAGCCCGCTCACGGGGTCGTGCACGTGGTCGCGGTGGCGCGGGGCGCGGATGGGCGGGGCGACGAGTACGAGGTGATCCGCATCGGCCCCCACGCGCCGAAGAGCGAGACGGACTTCTTCGCGCTCTCCCTCACGCGGGCCCGGGTCGGCGGCGTGCTGGTGAGCGGCAGCGTCCTGCGGGCGGAGCCGGAGCTCCGCTACGACCTGCCGGACGCCCTGAAGCGGTGGCGCGCCGCGCAGGGGCAGGACACGCCGCCCGTGGTGCTGGTGCTGAGCCGTGGCGACCTGCCAGCCGCGCACCCCGTCTGGGAGAGCTGGGCCCGGCCGGTGGTCTTCACCTCGAAGGCCGCCGCCGCGTCGCTCCGTCTGCCCGCGCGGGTCGAGGTGGTGGGGGTGGACGATCCGAGCCCCCGCGAAGCCGTGGCGTGGCTGCGCGCGCGGGCTGGCTCCGTCTCGATCGAGGCGGGCCCGTCGATCGCCGTGCCCCTCTACGATCCGCCCCTGGTGATCGACGAGCTCCTGCTGAGCGTGTTCGAGGGCGAGATCGACTCGAGGGCCCGCGGCCGCGCCTTCCTCGACGCGTCCGCGCTCTCGGACCGGCTGCGGTTGGTGAGCGAGGTGCGGGTCGACGAGCCCAGCGGGCCGTGGCGCTTCACGCGCTGGCTGCGCTGACGCGTCTTCAGGCCTGATCGTCGAGGAACTGCTGCAAGCTCTCGTTGACCTGCTGCAGGTTGGGCGTGATCAGCCCGACGATGAACTTCTCGATCTTCGGCTTCAGCCCGCCCGCGAACATGCGCGGCACGCCCGGGATGTTCTTCAGATCGATGTCCAGATCGCCCTCGAGGCGGACCGTGGTCTGGCCGTCGCCGGCGCGGATGAAGCAGTTGGTGCCGCCGCAGGTGACCTGGTCGGAGAAGACGCGCAGCTTCAGCGTCCAGTGCACGCAGTGCTCGCTGTCGCGCCACTCGGCGAAGTCGTCCCAGCGCAGCATCTCGGGCTTGATGAACGCCTTCGCGAAGGTCGGAATGTCGCGGTCGGCGATCCAGACGTTGTGGAGCTTCGTCAGCCCCTCGGACACGGCCTCCCGCTTCTCGACGAGGATCTCCTTCACGTCGGGGATGTAGGCCGCGATCTCCGGCAGCCGGTCGCGGTACGCCTCGTACACGGTCTGCTGCGGGTGACGGATCAGGGACTCGCTGTGGATGCGCATGGCGCGCGAAGATAGCAGACGATCTCGTTGCGCAAAGCGCCCTCCGACGCCAGCCTCCGGGCGTGACGGAGACGCGCTTCGGAGACGGCTGGGTGCGCCTGCGCGAGGGCTTCGTGCCCGACCACGCGGCCCTCATGGAGACGCTGCGCGCGACCCTCCCGCTCCGCGCCGAGACCCTCGTGCTCTTCGGGCGCGAGGTGACGACCCCGCGGCTGACGAGCTGGCACGGCGACCCGGGCTGCGGCTACCGCTACTCCGGCCGCCGCTTCGCGCCCGCCCCCTGGACCGACGCGCTGGCCGCCCTGCGCGCGCGGCTGCGCGAGGCGTGCGGCGTCGACTTCAACAGCGTGCTCGCGAACTACTACCGCGACGGCGCCGACTCCATGGGCGCGCACGCGGACGACGAGCCCGAGCTGGGGCCGTCCCGCGCCGACGTGCGCATCGCCTCCATCTCGCTCGGAGCGCGGCGGCGCTTCCTGCTGCGGCCGCGCGCGGGCGGCGCCTCGATCCCCTACTCGCTCGGGGAAGGCTCCTTGCTGGAGATGGGCGGCACCCTGCAGCGCACCCACACCCACCGCGTCCCGAAGACGAAGCGCGAAGTCGGCCCCCGGCTCAACCTGACCTTCCGGGTCATCCGGATCAGCCCTACAACTGCCCCATGTTCTTCCTGAAGAAGAAGGTCGAGATGCCCCAGCCCGAAGACGCCCTCCCCGGCCGCGACGCCGAGATGCCGGTGGCGGACCGCCACACCGTGCTCGGCACGTCACTGAAGGGACCGTTCCCCGAGGGCATGCGCGAGGCGATGTTCGGCCTCGGTTGCTTCTGGGGGGCCGAGCGAAAGTTCTGGCAGGCCGAGGGCGTGCACAGCACCGCGGTGGGCTACGCGGCGGGGTTCACGAAGAACCCGACGTACGAGGAGGTCTGCAGCGGGCGCACCGGGCACAACGAGGTCGTGCGGGTGGTCTACGACCCGGAGAAGACGAGCTACGCCGCGCTCCTGAAGATCTTCTTCGAGAGCCACGACCCGACCCAGGGCATGCGCCAGGGCAACGACGTGGGCACGCAGTACCGCTCCGGGATCTACGTCTACGGAGAGGCCCAGCGCGCGGAGGCGGAGGCGGCGCGCACCGCGTTCGCGGCCAAGCTCCGCGACGCCGGCTTCGGGTCCATCACCACCGAGGTCCTCGACGCGCCGCCCTTCTACTTCGCCGAGGACTACCACCAGCAGTACCTCGACAAGAACCCGAACGGGTATTGCGGCCTCGGCGGCACCGGCGTCACCTGCCCGGTCGGCGTGATCTGAGGCGCGTCGGGCTTTCCCCACCCAAGACGGACTGGACACCCGTGTCACACTGTCTTCATGGGGTTCCGTGATCAGGTCGTGGCAGCCCAGGCCCAGGTGGACGCCCTGACGGCCGAGCTGACGCAATGGACCAACCGTGCGCGTGAAGCCGAAGCGGAGGCCGAAGACCTCCGCCGTGAGCTGGACGGGATCAAACGCGGGGCCTCGCTCGAGCAGCGCCTCCGGGACGATCCGCACTTCGCGATCGCCCAGGTCCTGCTCCCCATCGCCGGGCTGCTCGGGCTCTTCTACGGGGTGCTCCTCCGCGCGACCGTCTTCTACGGCACCTTCCACGGCCACTTCGACCCGACGCCGGCCGGGCTCGGTCGCTTCCTCCGCCAGCTCGACGGGCCCGAGGCGTGGGGCGCGTTCCTCATGCTCTGCATCACCATGGTGCTCTCGGCGCTCCCGATCGTCGCGGGCGTGGGGCTCGTTCGGCGGCGCAAGTGGGGCTGGGCGGTCGGCACGCTCACCTACGTGCTCTGGACCCTCGCCTTCCCGCCGCTCGGCCTCTACGGGCTCTACGCGATGTGCCGCACCAACGTGCTCGGCACGTTCTTCCCGCAGGACCGCACCGAGCCGCTCGTCGGCGGACGCGCGGCCACCTACGTGCCGCCCGGCGAGCGGGCCTCCCACCCGGCGTGACATGAGCCCCGGGCGCCTTAGATTCCCCTCGCCGTGACGAAGCCAGCCCCCAAGAAGAGCGCTTCCCCGACCCCCAGCTCGGACGACGTCGCCCTCGTGTGCGGCGCCACGCCCGACGGCGAGACCCTCGGCGTGCTCCGCAAGCGCGGCGAGAAGGTCGAAGCCGCGCTCCTCCGGAAGGCCGTCGAAGGGCAGCCGCTGCAGGGGGACCTCGTGCGCCTGAAGCCGCGTGAGGAGCCGATGCTCTTCGACGTCGAGACGCTCTACGAGGCGCCCGCCCTCCCCCGAGAGGCCGAGCCCAAGGCGGGCCCGTCCCAGGTCGCCAACGACTCCTACCGCAAGGGCTGGGACCGCCTGTTCCGCGCCCGCAAGCGCGCCGCGTCGACGCTCAACTAGACTAGAAGCCGATGCGCTTGGCCTCGGCCGGGCGCTCGCGCTGGAGGTCCTCGGCCATCTTGCGATAGGCGGCGTCCATCTCCTCGGTGACCGACGCGCGGGTGTGCTTCAGCGCCTCCTCGAAGATCGGCATGGGCACGTCGCTCACCTCGAGGTCGTGGCGGAGCGCGATCAGGCCCGCGCGGCGCACGAGGTCCTCGAGGTCGGCCCCGGTGTAGCCCTCGGTCCGCTTCGCGAGCGAGGCGAGGTCGACCCCCGCCGCGAGCGGCATGCCCTGCGTGTGGATCTTCAAGATCTTCAGGCGGCCCCTCTCGTTGGGGACCGGCACGTAGATCAGCTCGTCGAAGCGACCGGGGCGCAGCAGCGCGGGGTCGATCAAGGTCGGCTGGTTGGTCGCGCCCACCAGCACCACGCCCTTCAGCTCCTCGAGGCCGTCCATCTCCGCGAGGATGGTGTTGACCACCCGCTCGGTGACGGCCGGCTCGCCGAGCCCGCCGCCGCGACGCGGGGCGAGGGAGTCGATCTCGTCGAGGAAGATCACCGTGGGCGCGACCTGCCGCGCGCGCTGGAAGAGCCGCGCCACCTGCTTCTCGGACTCGCCATACCACTTGCTCAGGAGATCGCTCGAGCGCATCGAGATGAAGTTCGCCTCGGCCTCCCGCGCGCACGCCTTGGCGAGGAGCGTCTTGCCCGTGCCGGGCGGGCCGTAGAGCAAGAAGCCCTTCGCGGGGCGGATGCCCATGCGCTCGAACGCGTCCGGCCGCTTCAGGGGCAGCTCGATGCCCTCGCGGAGCGACTCCTTCGCCTCGTCGAGCCCGCCCACGTCGTCCCACGAGACGTTCGGCGTCTGGATCATGATCTCGCGCAGCGCCGTCGGCTGCACCCGCCGGATGGCCGCGTCGAAGTCCGAGCCGAGCACGATGAGCTGCTCGAGCGCCTCCTCCGGGATCTCGTCCGCCTCGAGATCGATGGACGGCAGCACGCGGCGCAGCGACTCGAGCGCCGCCTCCCGGCAGAGGGCCGCGAGGTCCGCGCCGACGAAGCCGTAGGTCATCTGCGCGAGCCGATCGAGCTCCACGTCGTCTCCGAGCGGCATGCCGCGGGTGTGGATCTGCAAGACCTCGCGCCGTCCGTCCTTGTCCGGCACGCCGATGGTGAGCTCGCGGTCGAAGCGCCCCGGCCGGCGCAGCGCCTCGTCGATGGCGTCGGGCCGGTTGGTGGCGCCGATGACCACGACGTTCTGCCGCGGCTTCAGGCCATCCATCAGGGTCAACAGCTGCGCGACCAGGCGCTTCTCGCCCTCGCCCGTCACCTCGTCTCGCTTCGGCGCGATGGAGTCGATCTCGTCGAAGAAGACGATGCTCGGCGCGTTCTGCTCCGCCTCCTCGAAGATCTGCCGCAGCCGCTCCTCCGACTCGCCGACGAGCTTGCCCATGATCTCCGGGCCCGCGACGGAGATGAAGTGCGCGTCGGACTCGTTCGCGACCGCGCGCGCGAGCAGGGTCTTGCCCGTGCCGGGCGGGCCATAGAGCAGCACGCCCTTCGGCGGGTCGATGCCGAGGCGCTGGAAGAGCTCCGGGTGCTTCAGCGGCAGCTCGATCATCTCGCGCACTTCGTCGAGCGTGTGGCTGATGCCGCCGACGTCGTCGTAGGTGACGTCGAGCACGCGCTCCTCGGGCTCGGTGTGCTCCGCGCGGAGCTCGATCTCGGTCTCCGGCGTCACCCGCACGATCCCGCTCGGGTTCCCGGAGACCACGACGAGGCGGATCTCCTGCAGCCCGTAGGCGCGCTGTGCGTAGAGCGCGTTCATGACGTCGTGCGGGAAGGGGCCGCCGTTCATGCCGGGCGCGCGGCGGTAGACGCTCGTGGAGATCACGCTGCCGGGCGCGAGCGGCCGCCCGATCAAGGTCGGCTTGAGCGCCTCCCCCGGACCGCTCAATCGTACGTTGTCTTGCGCAGGGGCCAGGACGACCTTGCGCGCCGGCTTGGCCTCGGCCTTGCGCACCGCGACGCGGTCGCTGATGCCCACCCCTGCGTTGTGCCGCTCGAGCCCGTCGAGGCGGATGATGTCGAGGCCCGCGTCCTCCTCGTAGGGCGGCAGGGCGAGCGCGGCGCTCCGGCGCTTGCCCTCGATCTCGACGACCTCCCCGCCCCGGAGCTCGAGCGCCTCCATGGCGCTCTTGCTGAGCCGCGCGACGCCCTTGCCCATGTCCTGGTTCGTGGCCGCCGCCACCTGGAGCACGACCTCGTCTTTCGCCATGAGCGGGAAACAGTGCCCGAACCGGGGGCTGTCAAGACCCCACACGCCTCCGGCAGACGAGCCACGTCAGGAGGATGGCCAGGAGCGCCGGAGCCGCGAGGCGCCTCCCACCGACCGCGCATCCCCCGGAGACGGGTGGCGTCGCGGGCGCGGGCGGCGCCAGCTCCACCTCCGGGAGCACCGCGTCGTAGGCCATCAGCGCGTCCGGGTCCTCGAGCGCCATCGCGCTGAGGTAGAAGAGCACGCCCTCCCAGAGGTGCGGGTTCGCCACCCGCTGGCTCGCGACCGGCCGCCCCGCCTCGCTCACCGTGGCCATCGCCTCGCCGAAGTGCGCCGTCTCGGTGGCGTGGCCCTCGGCGATGAGCTCCACGAGGTCCGACAGCCCCTCGCGTCGGGACGGGTCGCGCCCGTGCGTGAGACCGAAGCTCACGGTGTTCTTCATGAAGTACTGGCCGCCCGCGGTCTCGAGCCGGATCTGCGGCCCGACGAAGGAGAGGTCGCTGTCGAGCTGGGCCGCCACGCGCGGATCCGTCCACGGCAGGACGCGCATCGGCCAGACGAGCCACGCCGTGGTCCCCGTCGGGCCGCTCTCGTCCGGCGACGCGCGCGCGCCCACGTCCCGTACGAAGCGGTCGGCCAAAGGATCATGGAGGTGGGTCACGATGCCCTCGCGCAGCTCCCACGCCCGCGCCGCCCAGCGGGCCGCGGCCTCGTCCTCGCCCAGCAGCGCGGCGGCGCGCGCCGCCATCTCGAGGCCGCCGAACACGGGGACCGCGCCGTTCAACGTCTGGGTGTAGGCGGCGTGGTCGTCCTCCTGCGCGGGCCAGTGCAGCCCGGTCTCGGGGTCTCGCCAGCGGACCAGCAGCTCCGCGGCCCGCGTGATGGTCTCCCAGCGCTCCCGGAGATACGCGACCGGGTCGTCGGCCCAGCCGGCGTGCGCGACGAGAGACCAGAGAACAAACGCCGTGTTGTCGATCTCGAAGCGGAAGACCCCGCCCACGAGTCCGTCTGCGTAGTAGTTCATCTCCCAGGCGTCCTCGGGGTAGGTGCGCGCTCGGCCCCCTCCCGGCGGCGGCGGCGGATCGGGATCGACGAGCAAGGTGGGCCGCACGGGCGCGTCCCGCTGCCACGACCCGTAGAGCGCGGTGCGCTCGCGCCGGAGCGCCGTCTGCCCGGAGACGTCGAGCGCGACGTCGAAGAACGCTCCGTCGCGCGGCCAGTCCAGGCCGTAGGGAGGCTGTCGCGAGATCGACGCGACGATGGCGCCGGTGGCCGCGTCCGTGCCGACCCGCAGGTTGACGAGCGAGCGCCGCGCGACCGCCACCACGCGCGGAGCCTGCGACTCGGGGAGGCGGAGCCCGGCCAGGAACGCCTCGAGCGCCGCCTCGCTCGCGGCCACGACCTCTTCTCCCGACAGCTCGCGCCGCGCCGCGCGCGCCTCGTCCAGCGTCGCGCCCGCGCTGAGCACCACGCTCACCGTCGCCGTGTCCCCGTCGAAGCGGAGCGGCGTGCGGAGCGCCTCGTTCACCTCGCCCGCCGCGACGTCACTCCCGCCGAGCGCGCCGTCTGCCGCGTCCACGAGCGCGTCCTCGGCCTCGTGCGCCCAGCCGTGCGCGTCGCGGGGCGAGCGCGCGGTGGGATCGCATCGCAGCGCGTCGAGCAGGTCGGGGTCGAGCGGGAGATCGAAGTCGGGCCAGCGTGCGGCGAGGGAGACCACGTTGTCCACCAGCGCTCCCACGTCGTCGCAGAGCGGCGTGCCGTCGTAGCCGACCTGGTGCTGATCCGGCGGCGGGTCCGTGCCGAGCACCCACGCGACCCCGCGCCGAGCCCGCTGCCCCTCGAGCAGGGCCCGCAGCGCCGCGTCCGAAGGCTCGCCCTCCTGGAGCAGCTCGGCGAAGGCGCCGTGGTCGACGGTCGGCGCCCCGAGCAAGTCGGTCGGCTCGTCGTAGATGCCCTGGTCGGACGGGTGCAGGTGCACGACGACGGACGCGTCCGGATCCCAGGCCGCCGCGAAGTCGTTGCGACCGTCCACCGCCCAGTCCGCCACCGGGAGCTCCGGGATGCGCGAGCTCGGAGGGACCGGCGAGAGGTTGGCGTAGGTGAGCAGCCACGCCGCCTCGACCGGGCTGTCCGCGGCGCGGGCGATCTGGACCTGCCTGACGAAGACGTCGCGCTCCGGATGCACCGCGTCGATCACCGTCACCGTCAGGCCGAGCGCCTCCGACCCGTGCACCGACCAGACGTTCGCGCCGTCGCCCGGGCCGTAGCTCTGGTCCGTCTCGAAGTCGCGCAGCCAGTGCACCGAGCGGACGCCCGCCCGCTCCACGACCAGCCCGAGGAACAGCCCCGCGCCCTCGGAGGCGCCGAGCCGCGGCCGGCTGCGCGCGTCGTAGGCGTTGCTGCTCACGTAGCCGAGCTGGTCGGAGTAGCTCGGGCTCGGCCAGGTCAGCACGGTGACGTCGCCGTCGGCCGAGACCCCGACGCTGATCCGGCCATGCCCGCAGATCGCGTTCACGTTCGTGGCCCCGAAGATGTGCTCGATGGCGTCGATGCGGCGGTCCGCGCGGGCAGCGGCGGGCCAGGCGAGGAGGAGCGCGAGGAGAGCGACACGCATCGGGAGATGCTGACCCCGAGAGGTCCACTCGTCAACTGGTCAGACCAGAAGTCCGCGATCTTTCTGACGCAGCGCCCATCCTCTGACGCACTTCTGACGCGCGGATCTCCCGATCGGGGCGTCCCGACTCATGAGCACGAATTCTGCACAGCGATCGGAGCGATGAAGCCGCTTCGGAGCCGACTGGTGTTCGTCGACGACCGCGCCCACTGGCTGCGCTCGATGGGCCGGGTGTTCGAGGCGTCGGCCAGCCGCGTCTACCTCTACACGAACCCGCTCGAGGCGCTGGAGCAGATCCCGCTGCGCCGCCCGGACGCGGTGGTCCTCGCGAGCCGCATGGCGCACGCGAGCGGGGCGCAGCTGGCGCGCGCGCTGAGGCGACGGCTCGGGACCGCGTGTCCTCGACTCGTGCTGCTCATCGAGGCGGACGAGCACCCGAGCGAGGCCGACCGAGCGCTCTTCGCCGAGGTCCACGTCAAGCCGGTGAGCGCCGAGACGCTGTGCGAGATCCTCGGGCACGCGGCCCGGTCCGCGCGCCTCGAGCGCCTCGGGTCGCGTCGCGTCGAGCGCGCCGCGGGCTGAGGCGGCTCACCCGAGCACGACCGCGACGGTGCCCGCGATCATGAGGGCGACCGCGACGAGCTTGCTCGGGTGGATCGTCTCCTCGAACGCGATCCGCCCCACCACGACCGAGGAGGTCATGCCCACCGCGCGCTTGATCGTCTCGACGATGCCGACGAAGAGCAGCTGGATGGCCCACAGCTGGAGCGCGAGCGCGCCCGCCGCGAACGCGACCGAGCCGCCGAGCGCAGGCCAGGCGCGCCTGGGGACGGAGAGCGGCGCGCGCCGGAGGAGCAGCCACGCCAGGAGCGCCACCGCCACCCCGCCCGTCTGCACGAGCGCGTGCGCGGGCTTGGACGCGTGTTCGAGCGCGAGCTTGTCGAGGGTGGTGCTGAGCGCCCAGCACGCCGAGACGCCGACCATCATGGCCGAGCCCGCGTCGAGCCGACGCCAGAGCGGCGCGTCCCCGCGCGCGTGCAGGCTGACCGCGCCGACCACCACCAGCGCGATCCCCGCCCACTGCCAGCGCGACGGCAGCTCGCCGAGGAGCGGGATGGCGACGAACGCGGCGAAGACGGGCGTGAACGAGAGGAACGGGATCGTCGCGCTCAGGGCCGAGATGTGGATGGCCTTCATGAAGAGCAGGTTGGCCACCACCTGGAGCCCGAGCGCGCTCAGGCCGGGCGGCCAGTAGCCCGGCTGGAGCTGGGCGTCGAAGGCGAGCGCGACGGCGAAGAACGGGACCTGCCCGACGCTCAGCCACATCGCGGCCAGCGCGGGCGGCACGTCCCTGACGAGCGCCTTGCGCGTGGCGTCGAGCCCGGCCCAGCAGGCCGCGCCGCCGAGGGCCACCGCGAGGCCGAGCGCAGAGAGCGTCACGAGCGCTCCATGGGGTCAGAACTCGAGCTTCACCCCGCCCTGGATCTGGAACGGGCGGACCGGGCGCGCGCCGAAGGGCCGGCGGGAGGCGACGGCCTGGCTGAAGGTGAGGTTCTCGCCCCGCACGTAGATCCGGAGGTGCTCCAGCACGCCGAGGTAGAACGTCGCGTCCAGCAGGAAGACCGCGTCGGTCCGAGGCAGGTCGTCCCCGGGCGCCGCGACCTGCTCCCACATCTCGCTCACCCAGCTCGCGGACACGTTGAGCCCGATGTCCTCGTGCTCGACCCCCGCCTGGGCGGAGATCTGGTGCTCGGGGATGTACGGGAGGCGGTCGCCGGGCTGCCCACCCGCGTAGAGCGGGCTCGGCGAGTCACCCACGGCCTCGCGCAGCTCGGTGTAGGTGAAGGTGTAGGTCGCGCGCAGGGGGACGCGCACCTCGTCGAAGCGCAGGCTCGCGCCGAGCCGCACGTCGAGCCCCGCCACGATGGGGCGGCCGCCGTTCGCTTCGCGGTCGAGCTCCATGTCGGCGCAGCCCGCGGCGAAGGAGCAGCGCTGGAGGAAGTTGGTGTAGTCGTTGACGAAGCCGGTGATCTGTCCGCCGAGGCCGCTGCCCTCGTGCGACGCCCGCACCCCCGCCTCGTAGAGCACGCTGTCCTCGGGCTGCACGCCCTCGGCCTGCCCGGGCGCGACGGGCGCGAAGCCGCGCATCACCCCGCCGAAGACGGCCAGCTCGTCGATGATCTGCCACTCCAGGCCCGCCCCCGGGAGGACGGCGGCGCGGAACGCGGCGTTCGTCATGCCGCTCTCGCGGTCGTCGTAGCTGGTCCAGATGAGCTCGGTGCGCACGCCGGGCGTGACGGTGACCGCGTCCCAGAGCTCCACCGACCACGCGGCGTGCGCGCTCAACGCGAGCGCCTGCGCCTCGGTCCGCAGCAGGGTGTAGCGCTGCTCGGTCACCTCGATGAGCTCCCCCCCCGCGACCCCGAACGCGCCCTCGGTGTGATGGCGGAACACGTCGTCGTGGTGGAGGCGCGCGCCCACCCGGACGCGGTGCGACAGGGGCCCGGTCTCGAAGGTGCCGACGCCCTCCGTCTGGACGCCCGTGCTGCCGAAGACGCGGCCGTTGTTGCCGATGAGCACGTAGTCGTTGGACGCGGGGCCGAGCTCCCCGTCCTCCTCGCCGCGCAGGACCGCGCCCAGCACGGCGTTGGCGCCGCTCGGGTTGAGGAGCACGTCGAACAGCTCGGTGCGCGTCTGGCCGCCGCCCTCGCGCGGCAGCCCGCCCATCGCGTTGACCTTGAACCAGTTCCGCGTGAGGTCGTGACGGTAGGCCGCGCTGCGCAGCACGAAGCCGTCGCCCACCTCGAGGGTGTGCCGGAGCTGCACCTGCGTCCGCCACCACTCCATGCGGTCGAGCTGCGAGGCGAAGTAGCGCTGGTAGGGGTCGGCCGCGAAGTCCGTATCGGTCAGGCCGAGGTAACTCTCGTTGCTCCCCTCCGCGCTGAAGCCGAGCCGCAGCTCGAGCCGCTGGTAGGCGTCGTCCCCGACCGCCCCGCGCAGCTCGCCGCGCAGCACGAGCTCGCCTCGGTCGAAGCCCGTGTTGGGCGACGCCTCGAACCCCTGCAGCGACTTGAAGCCGTCGCTCCGGAGGAACACGCCCTCCGCGACGAACCCGCCCCAGTCGTTGCTCGCCCCGGCCCACGCGTGCGCGCGTCCGTAGAGATAGGTGCCGAGCGCGAGGTCCACGCCTCCGCTCGCTTCACGGGGGATCTCCCGGTTGTGGAGATCGATCGCGCCGCCGACCGTGGTCGGGCCGAAGGGGATGGTGGCCGCGCCCATGTAGACGTCCACGCCGGTCATGCGGAGCATGAGCGGGAAGTAGTAGGCGGCGGGGGCGGCGTACGGCGCGGGCCCGAAAAGGACCCCGTCCTCCATGAGCGTGATGCGACTCGAGCGCTCGCTGCTCACGCCCCGGAGGCCGATGTTGGGTCGCAGCCCGAAGCCGTCCTCCTGCCGCACGTAGGCGCCGGGGACCTGCTGCACGACCGCGTCCGGGTTGTCGTAGGAGAAGCGCTCCAGCTCCTCCTCTCCGAGGCGCTGCACCGCGCCGCCCGTGGGCCGCTGCTCGGTCTCGTCGATCGCGGGCGCGGTCACGACCACGTCCGGGACGGTGAGGTCCTCCTCGGACTCGACCACGTCGTCGAGGTCGGGATCCACGAGCACGTCGTCGTCGGAGAGGATCAGATCGTCGGGGTATTCGGCCTCCTCGGGCTCGGGCTCGGGGGCCGGCGCGGGCTCGACGTCCGACTCCTCTTCTACCTCCGGAGCCGCGTCGGCCGGAGGCGGGCCAGCGTCGCGCGCGTCGGTGCCGCCAGCATCGGGGCCGCCGCCATCGGGCGCGCCAGCGTCAGGGCCACCTGCGGCGGGCGGACCGGCGTCGGGCGGACCGGCGTCAGGGCGGCCGGCGTCCTGGGCGGCGGCGGGAGAGGCGAGCGCGAGCAACAGCAGGATCGGAGCGAGGGTGCGCACGGGGGCGCAACATGCCCGCGCGGGGGGCGGACGCAAGCCATTCCTCATCGGCGCACCATCGCGGCGCCGCGCGGGCGCATGCGGAGGGGCGCGGTGTCGGGCCGCGGGAGGATCCAGTCGGCGGGCGCGAAGCCGTCCTCCACCGCCGCGAGGTCGACGTTCGGGTCGATCAGCCGCGCCGAGGGTCGGCCGTTGAGCGACGCCCAGGCGTCGGCCCGGACCTCCACCCGCGCGTGGCCGCGCGCGCGCAGGTCGTCGCGGATGTGATGGGCGAGCTGCAGGATGAGGTCGGGTTGCCCGGCGAACTCCGCCTCCTGTCGCCCGTCGAGGTAGCGGCTCGGGCGCACCTCGCGCTCACGCGCCTCGCCGTCGAGTCGCACGCGGTAGGTGACGTCGCCGTTCTTCTCCCGCACCTTCACGCGCCAGCTCCACCGCATGCCCTGCTCGTGCCACAGCACGTCTCCGCCGTAGAGGTGCCCACGCAGCGGCGCCGCGATCATCACCAGCGCCCAGAGGCCGAGCGCCACCACGCCGGCCCGACCGACGCGTGATCGATCGTCCGGCTCGATCTCCACCCGTCGGAGGCGCGCATGCAGCTTGCGTGGCCAGTCCGGCGCGAAGAAGAGCGTCGCGGCCGCGGTCATGATCACCGGGAAGATGCCGATGAAGAAGAAGTACGCGGTGAGGCCGTGGAAGACGCAGACGGCGGCGAAGGCGAACGGCCGTGTCCGGCGCCAGCTCAGCCAGAAGACGATGGTCAGGTCGTAGAGGAAGCCCGCCCAGCTCATCGCCAGGGCCACCCAAGGCTCGCCCAGGAGCGGCCCGATGAGCGGCGTCTCGGTGCGCGCGTGCAGCCAGATGCCGAGCGGCTGCCCGTGAAGGAGCCAGTCCGGCCCGATCTTGGCGACGGCGGCGAAGACGTAGACGAGCCCGACCTGGAAGCGGAGCAGGTAGAGCACCCACGCCGGGATCGTCTCGCGACGGAGCGCGGGCCGACGGCGCGCGTCGAGCGACCACGTGCCGTGCAGCGGCAGCACGCAGAAGAGCGCCGCGAGGAGCGTGACCAGCCAGTAGTGGTTCAGGTAATTGGTCACGTCGATCAGGTGCAGGTAGGTGAAGATCACCAGCACCAGCGCGGACGCGATCCGGGAGAAGAGGCCGAGGGCCACGCAGAGCCCCGCGAGCCCGAGCAGCGCGAACGCCGCGCTCATCCACGGCTCGGGCAGCGGCCGCACCCAGTCGAAGCCGAGGTAGTGGAAGTGGAACGTCGGCTCGACGTAGAAGCGCGCGATCCAGCCGCTCCAGAAGTAGCGGATCACGCCGCCCGCGATCACGAGGCCGAACATGACGCGAAACGCAGCCGCGGAGGCGGCGTCGCGGGGCTCGTTCAGGCGCGCTCGCAGCCCGCCCATGTCCTCAGTCGTTGTCGCCCGGCGTGCAGGACTGGACGTCGATGTCGAGGGCGGTCACCACGTCCACCTTGAACAGGCGCTGCGCGGTGCCGAGCGCGGCGTAGGCGGCCATGACCTCGGGCGCGTCCGCCTCGATGGCCTCGCGGAGCGTCCCCGGGATCGCCTCGACCGCCTCCGTCGCGGCGGTGAGGGCGGCGCCGAGGTCCGCCACGAGCGCGTCGGCCCCGATGGCGAGGAGCAGGTCGTCGATCCCGAGCCCCATCGAGTCGGGGGACTCGCCGTGGAAGAGCCGCCCGAACGCCTCGAGGTTGGCGAGGACGGCCTCCTTGTCGTGGTTGGCGAACGGCGTCTCGAGCGAGTCGATGCAGCTCGCGTCCATGCAGGTGATCCCCGCCGGGTCGCCCACCTTCATGTCTCGCGTCGCGTTGTCCAGGTAGAGCATCGCGGTGGCGAGGTCGTCGAGGGCGCGCTGCGAGGTGTCATAGGCGGAGCCATCGGTCCCCGCGCCGCGCCAGTCGGCGAGGAAGTCGCCCCCGCTCGGCTCCCACGCGTCCCTCAGGCCGCGCGCCTCCTCGAGCACGAGCTGCGCGGCGGTGTGGGCGTAGGTCGCGCGGCGCTGACGGATGTTCGCCCGCTCGGCCTCCCAGGTCCCCGCGTCGTTGATCGGCGAGAGCGCCCCGCAGGTGTTGTCGTCGGTCTCCACGAAGAGCAGGTACTCCATCGCGTCGAGCCCGCGCACGTTCACCAGCTCCGCGTCGAGGAGCGCAGGGTCCGCGTGCGTCTCGGCGACCGTCTCCTGATCGATGCGACAGGTGCTCGTGAGGCTCCACGAGTAGATCTCGTCCCGGAGCTCCATCGCCCCCACCACGCCGCAGCCGGTGCCGGCCATGCCCGCCGGGCCGACCTGCATGAGCTCCGCCTGCTGCCACGAGGCCGCCGCGTCGCGCCACGCGGCCTGCGCGGCGGCGCGGTTCTCGTCCGAGGGATCGGCCGCGTACGCGCCGGCGGCGGCCTCGAGCGCCTCCGCCTGCGCCGCGAACTCCCGCAGGGTCGGGAGGATGACGTTCTCTCCGAGCGCCCCCAGCACCTCGCGCCGCAGCGCCGACGGATCCCCCGAGCCGCCTTCGCCCGGATCGGACGCGTCGAGTGGCGCCTCCGTGCCGTCACAGCCCACGAAGCACGTGAGCAAGGACAGGAGCAGCGCGAGCGAGTGGCGCGCGGTCGGCGAGGTGCGGGACGTCATGGGATCACCAGCCCCCGTTGCCGTCGTCGTCGCCGAGGTTGGCGGCGTCGAAGCCGTAGGCCGCGCCGAGGAGCGCGCGCGCCGTGCGGAGGTTCTCGCGATACTCGTCCGCGGCGAGCGGCCCCGCGGCCGGGAGCACCGGCGCGTCCCCCATGAGGGTGTGGAGCTGCGTGAACTGCTCGCGGGTCAGGGGCGAGCGCGGGTTGAACTGGAACATCAGCGCGAAGCCCTTCATCTCCGACCAGGCCTTGGCGTGATCGAGGAAGCGGTCGTGGTCGTAGGCGGGGGTCCCGAAGTCGCCCATCACCTGCAGGGTGTCGTTGATGTAGTGCACGACCGTCGCCGCGATCGCCTGCTCCCAGGCCTGGATGGCGAGGTCACGCTGCTCGGTCAGCGCGGCGCGCTCGTCGACGTCCAGCTCTCCGTGGTGCGCGATCATCGCGCGCCCGGTGCGGAAGGCGAGGAAGGCCTGGCCCATGAAGTCGGTGGCCACGGCGGCGCCGTCGTCCCGCTTCGCGGCGTTGACCGACGCGCCCCAGTTGTACTCGGTGCCGAGATCGATGGCGCCGTCGCCGCTGACGTCCATGTAACGCGGGCCGGACGAGAGGCTCTCCGCGGTCCACGAGCCGTAGGCCTCGGCGGCGCCGAAGTAGCCCCACGCCTCGTCCCACACGTGCTCGAGCGCGGTGTACGGCGATCCGTCGGACGCGGGCATGGTGTTGTCGACGAGCAGGCCCTTGCCGTCCACGTCGTCGTCCGTGTAGTCGTCCGCGCCCTGCGAGAAGGTTAGCGCGCCGAGGAGGAACTTCTCGGTGAGCTGCTGCAGATCCAGGCCGCTCGCGGTCACGTGGACCGGCAGCGGCTGGAGGGCCGGGCTGAGCCGGTCGACGCCGGCCGCGCGATCGATCGCGTTCTGCTCGAGGGTCTCGAAGAAGGCGCGCACGAGGTCGGTCGGGCTGTCGACCCCGCCGCCGTTGGCGGCGATGGCCGGGTCGCTCCAGCCCACGAACTCGGTCGACCAGTCGCGGTGGTCGGTCGAGGTGTCGTTGCCCGCCAGCTTGTCGATGAGGTTGGCGCTCGAGATGTCGCCGTAGCTCGTCTGGAGCGGCGCGGGATCCGTGCTGAGCCGGAACGGGTCCGCGGCGCGGTCGGCGCCGTCGAGGCTGAAGAAGTACTCGAGGCGCGCGGTCACGTCACCGTCGGCCGCGGGCGAGAAGCCCCCGTCGACCTCGTCCGTGAGGCCGCCGATGTAGTCCTTCAGGTCGGAGATGAGCAGGTGCCGCGCGGTCTGACCGGTGTGCACGATGCTGCTCTCGCCGGCGTTGAAGCGGCTCTCGAAGGTGTAGGTGTCGGGCACCACCAGCTCGCCCGGGCCCGCGTCGGGGCCGGAGTCCGCGGGCGGGACCTCGGCGTCCTCCGTCATGACGCCCGTGTCGGCGACGCCCGAGTCCGCGGGATCCACCTCGCCGTCGTCGCAGGCCACCAGGGAGAGCGCGCTCAGGGCGCAGAGGACGTTCAGGGTACGCATGCGTAGGAACCTCGAAGTAAGGATGACTCTGATTCTCACTTTCGAGAACGGGGTACGCCGCGTTCGGGGACATGTCAAGGCGGTGGACTCAGCGGAACCCGAGGCCGACGTCGAGGCCCCAGTAGGCGCCGAGGAACCCGGTGCGCCCGGCCGGGCCCGACAGCTCCAGCCCGTGCAGGTTGGTCCCGACCTCCCCTTCGAGCAAAAGGTCGATCCCCGGGGTGAGCGCGAGGTCGACCCCGACCCGGAGGCCGAAGCCCACCTGCACGTCGTCGCTCTGGCGCGTCGCGCCCGGCGCCTCGAGCGCGGCCGCGTGCCCCAGCCAGAGGCGCGGACCGAAGCGCACGGCGACCCCCTGGGCCGCCTGCGCCGCGATCGCGAGCGCGAGGCCGCCGTCGAACGCCGATAGCACCGCGCCGTGGTCGGCGGGTCCGAAGGCGGCCGCGGCGTCCAGGCGCAGGGTCAGCGGGAGCCCCAGCGCGAGCGGCAGCTCCAGGCCGACGCGGGGGCCGAAGAGGAGAGCCGAGGAGTCGGGGGTGTTCCGGAGGTGCCCGAGCACGACGAAGCGCACGCCCGGCTCCGCGTGCGTCTCCGGGCTCGCCGGGTCGGCATCGGAGACCGTGTCGGCATCGGAGACCGCGACAGTGTCGGCGTTCGCCTCCGCGCTCGGCGCCCCCATCGTCGCGGTGGTCGGGTCCGCGCGCGCGGCAGCTGCCGGCCGTTCAGCGGCGTCGACCGGATCCGCCCCCGCCGGCCTCCCGCGCTCGCGAAACAGCCCCACCAGCTCCAGCGCCAGCGCCCTCGGCAGCGTGCCCAGCGGCACCTCGGCCAGGTCCACCCGCGCCTCCGTGACGCGACCCTCCGCGTCCCGGAGCGCGATCCGGTATCGCGTCACCCCTGGCTCGCACGGCTCGGGCGCCCACGACAGCGCCGCGTCCGACTCCCCCTGCGTGAGCTCCCAGCCGTCGACCTCCAGCTCGAGCTCGAGGATCGTGCGCATCGACCGCTGATCGAACGGCAGGGACGCGCAGGCGGGATCCTCGAGCCCGACCGTCTGCGCCGCCGCGGGCGACGCGAGGGCGAGCGAGAAGAGCGCGGCGGCGATCGGGCGCACGCTGTCAGGGTCTCGCGTGGGGCCGCACGCGCTCGAGGTGTCGGCCGTTCGGGTAGTCGCGGAGATAGGCGTCGGCGGCGGCCCCGGCCGCGCGTGTGTCTCCCGCCGCGACGTGCGCCTCCACCAGCCGCGCGGCCGCGTCCTCACGGAGGCGCGGTGGCAGGCGCAGATCGAGCGCGAGAGAGAAGGCCCGCGCCGCCCGCGCCGGCCGCCGCAGCGCGTCCAGCTCGAGCCGCCCGAGCGTGAACGCGGCCAGCCCGGCCGCCGGATCCCCCCGCAGCGCGCTCGCCCGCTCCAGGATCACCGCCGCCTCCTGGTCCCTTCCTTCTCTCCGCGCCTCGTCCGCCGCCGCCATCGCAGCCTCGGCCGAGCCAAGCGACCCAGCCTCTGCCCCTGCCCCTGCCCCTGCCCCGGAAGCGGGAGCGGAAGCGGGAGCGGAGGCGGAGGCGGAAGCGGAAGCGGACGCGGAATCGGAGGCGGACGCGGAAGCGGAAGCGGAAGCGGAAGCTGAGGCGGAAGCGGAAGCGGGAGCGGAATCGGAGGCGGAATCGGACGCGGAATCGGAAGCGGAAGCGGAAGCGGAAGCGGAAGCGGAATCGGACGCGGAAGCGGAAGCGGAATCGGACGCGGAAGCGGCAGCGGAATCGGAAGCGGACTCGGAATCGGAAGACTCCGAACCGCCCCCCGCGAGTCGCGCCCCGACGTCGACGCTGACCGACTCGCCAGCCCGGACTACGTGTCGCCCTTCGGGCTCCGTCACCTCGACCTGCCCACGCCGCACCCGCACCGTCACCGCGGTCGCGTCACGCTCGACCTCGAAGATCGTCCCCACCACACGCACCTCGACCTCGCCCGCGCGTACCCGCCAGGTGCGCGGCCCACCGGGCGTCACCGAGAAGCGAGCGCGCCCCGCGTCGAGGCCCCACGTGATGCCCTCGGGTTCGTTCCGGAGCAGCGTCAGTCGCGCGCCGACCGAAGCCGTCACGACGGAGCCGTCGTCGAGCGTGATCGCGCCACCGAGCTCCGCGGGGATCGGGCCTCCTCCTTCGAGGGCGAGCGGCGCGAGGGGGCGCGGCCACAGCCAGAAGAGGAGGACCGCCGCCGCCGCGAGGGCGCCCGTCGCCACCATCGGCGTCAACCGTCGACGCGGTCGGCGACCCTCGATGCCGCGCCAGAGGCGCTGCACCCGCGCCTCGTCGACCGTGTCCTTCAGGGTCTCGCCCACCGGATCGGGGAGCCGGCTCATCGGACACCTCCCACGTGCGCGTCGACCCGCTCCCGGGCCGCCTTGATCCGGCGCTTCGCGGTCGCGAGCGAGACGTCGAGCGCCGCGGCGACCTCGGTCAGCTCCCAGCCCTCGACGAAGCGGAGCATCCAGGCGATGCGGAGCTGGGGGTCGAGCTCGCCGAGCACGCGATCGAGCTTGGCCAGCTCGGCCCGGACCTCGGGCGACGCGTCGTCGGTCGCCAGCGCCTCGAGGCTCGCGTCGTCCTCCTCGCGATCGAGCGCGAGCCGGCGGAGCCACCGCCGCTTGCGCAGCCGGCCCCGCACCTCGTTGACCGCGATGCGGCAGAGCCAGCCTCTGAACGCGGCGGGCTCGCGCAGGGATCCGAGCCGCTCCATCGCGAGCAAGAAGGTCTGCTGCACGACGTCGTCCGCCTCCGCGGTGCGGCCCACCATGCGGGTCACGGCGTTGGTCACGCGCCGCACGTGCCGCCGGTAGAGCGCCTCGAAGGCCCAGCGATCCCCCTCGAGGGCGCGCACCACGAGCGACCCGTCGTCGCTCTCCTCCGCGGACGGGATCGCGCGCACGACCGGTTCTCGAATCGCCAGTGCCAGCATGCGGAGGGGATGCGCCTCGTCGATCATACGGCTCACGAAAAGAGAAACGCCGCGAGCCGGTCTCCAGAGGAGCGGCGCGCGGCGTGTCTCGCGAAGGGACGAGCGCTCGTCAGCTCACTCGGGGCCGCCGGGCAGCTCGATGGTCGGCGGGATGAGGAAGAAGACGATGCGCGCGTCGAGGGGCGAGCCGTCGCCGCTCACCGTGAGGCGAGCCCGGAAGACCTGCGGCTCGGTGGTGGGCATGACGGTCGTGTTGTCGCGCGGCACCACGTCCCAGCAGACCGGCGTGCCGGGCAGCAGCGACGGGAACGCGTCCGGCCGGCCGTCGTCGTCGGTGTCCTGCACGGGGCTGACCGCGCTGCACGCGCCGCCGCTGGTGTTGACCTCGACGTAGTCGATGAACTGGAGCGCGTCGCCGGCGTCCGAGGGCTCGTCGGTCGCCTCGATGGTCACGCGGAGCGGCACGCCCTCGACGATCTCGTTGATGGCCGAGGTCACGACCGGCACCACGCCCGCGCCGGTGCCGTCGAAGACGAGCGGCGAGCCGGTGCGATCGACCGAGTTGGTCAGCGTCGCGATGTCCACGAGGTCCTGCCGCGAGCTCGAGCCGGCCGAGCCGGCCCAGACGCCGATGAAGGTGATGCCCGCCGCGTTGAGCGCGTCGGCCGCCTGCATCGCGGTCTCGGATCCGTCGCTGTCCTCGTCGGTGAAGGCGACGAGGATCTTCACCGCCTCCTCACGGAAGTTCGGGCAGCCCACGCGGCCCATGGTCGGGCTGGCGCACATCTCTTCCGCCCCCGGCGCGGCCATCGGGTTGGCCACACCCCACACGGCGCGGTGGAGCTGCTCGGTGCCGCCGAAGGTCGAGAACGAGAGCGCGGCCGACGTCATGCCCGGGTCGGGCTGGAGCGACAGCAGGTTGCGGTACTCGGTCTCGTAGTACGCGGCGCCGGTCCACGGCGAGGCGAGGCAGTTGCTCATCGA
>JAVJQK010000148.1 GCA_040218145.1 Sandaracinaceae bacterium
CGAGCCCGAAGGATCTCGGAGCGCGACGGCCCGGTTCTCGGTTCGGGGCGACGAGGAAATGCTTCAGCATTTTCGAGGAGACACGGGCCGAGAGACGGGTCGTCCCGCCCGAGAGACGAGGAGCGAGGTTCTTCAACGGACAGTTAACCCCTCGACTCGGGGACGTCGGGCGCGGATCATGCGGGCCGTGAGCGAGGCGGCCGACGACGACCAGAAGCTGACCAGCTACCACTGGAAGCTCTTCCTCTTCCTCGGCGTCGCGACGTTCTTCGAGGGCTACGACCACATCGCCCTGTCGCAGATCCTCCCGGAGTTCCGGGCGGACATGGGCATCGACGAGGCGACGGGTGGGCTCGTCGTCGCGCTGATCAACGTCGGGACGGTCCTCGCCTACCTGCTCGTCCGCCAGGCCGACAAGTGGGGGCGGCGCCGGGTCCTGACGATCACGATCGCGGGTTACACGGTCTTCACCTTCCTGACCGGCCTCGCGCCCGGCGTGTGGTGGTTCGCGCTCGCGCAGTTCCTGGCGCGCATCTTCCTGATCGCGGAGTGGGCGATCAGCATGGTCTACGCGGCCGAGGACTTCCCCGCGAAGCACCGCGGCTTGATGATCGGGCTCATCCAGGGCTTCTCGTCGCTCGGCAGCATCGCCTGCGCCGGCCTCGTCCCGATCCTCATCGAGACGCCCTTCGGCTGGCGCATGGTCTACTTCGTGGGCGCGATCCCGCTGGTCTTGCTCGCCGTCGCGCGCCGCAGCCTCAAGGAGAGCCGGCGCTTCACGGAGATGACGGCGGAGGAGCGCGCGGCGCCCAAGCCCATGATGCGGATCTGGAAGACGCCCTACCGCAAGCGCATGCTGCAGCTCGCGCTCATCTGGGCGCTGACCTACGTCTGCACCGCGACGGCGATCATGTACTGGAAGGAGTACGCCTCCGCGCCCGCGCCCGCGTACGGGCCGCACATGGACGCGGCGGACGTCGGCGGCGTGATCACGCTCGCGGCGGTGGCCGCGATGCCGCTCGTCTTCGCGGCCGGCAAGCTGCTCGACTGGATCGGGCGGCGCTGGGGCGCGGCGGTGATCTTCCTGGCCACCAGCGCGTCGTGCGTCGCGGCCTACACGATCGCGGAGCCGGGCGTGTGGCTCACCCTCGCGGTGGTCGGCGCGATCTTCGGCGTGAGCGCGGTGCTCCCGGTGCTCAACGCCTACAACACCGAGCTGTTCCCGACGCACCTCCGCGGGGACGCGTTCGCGTGGTCCAACAACATCCTCGGCCGCATCGGCTACGTGCTCGCGCCGTGGGCGGTCGGGAGCGCGGCCAAGGCGTTCGGCTACGGGCCGGCGGTGGCGGTGACCGCCATCGGACCCATCCTCGCCCTGATCCTCATCGTGTGGCTCTTGCCCGAGACCAAGGGCAAGGAGCTCGAAGAGACCTCGCGCGCCTGAGCGGCGCGATTAAGGACACGCCATGACAGACAGCCTGCGCACCGTCTCGCCCGTCGATGGTTCGATCTACGTCGAGCGCCCCCTCGCCTCCGCCGGAGAGCTGAGCGCGGCGCTGACCCGCGCCCAGGAGGGGCAGCGCGCCTGGCGCGACACGCCCCGGGAGAAGCGGGCCGAGATCCTGAACGCCTTCGTCGACAACGTCGTCGCGGACAAGGATCGCCTCGCGGAGGAGCTCACCTGGCAGATGGGGCGACCCATCTCGCAGACGCCGGGCGAGATCGCCGGGTTCGAGGACCGCGCCCGCGCCATGATCCGCCTGGGGCTCGAGGAGCTGGCCGACGTGCAGGTGCCGGAGAAGGAGGGCTTCACGCGCTTCATCCGTCGTGAGCCGCTCGGCGTCGTGCTGGTCCTCGCGCCCTGGAACTACCCGTGGCTGACCGCGGTCAACGCCGTCGCGCCCGCGCTCATGGCCGGCAACTCGGTGCTGCTGAAGCACAGCGACCAGACCCCGCTCGTCGCCGAGCGAATGGTCGAGCACGCACGCAGCGCGGGGATCGCGCCCGGTGTCTTCGACTTCCTCCACATGAGCCACGAGCGCGTGGCCGAGGCGGTGTCGGACCCGCGCGTGGACTTCGTCGCCTTCACCGGGAGCGTGCCCGGCGGCCACGCGGTGCAGCGCGCGGCCAGCGACCGCTTCGTCGGCGTGGGGCTCGAGTTGGGCGGCAAGGACCCGGGCTATGTGCGGGCGGACGCGGATCCGGCCTCGGCCGCGGAGGGCCTCATCGACGGCGCCTTCTTCAACAGCGGGCAGAGCTGCTGCGGCATCGAGCGCATCTACGTGCACGAGGCCGTGTACGACGCGTTCGTGGAGAAGGCCGTCTCGCTGGTCGAGGGTTACCGCCTCGGCGATCCGACGCAGAAGGACACCAACCTCGGCCCGGTCGTGCGCCAGAACAGCGCGGAGGGGATCCGAGCGCAGATCGAGGCCGCGATCGCGGCCGGTGCGCGCCCCCTCATCGACGGCTCGAGGTTCCCCGTGGCGGGCGAGAAGGGCGACCCCTACCTCGCGCCGCAGCTCCTCGTCGACGTCACGCACGAGATGGAGATCATGCGCGAGGAGACCTTCGGGCCCGTCGTGGGCGTGATGAAGGTGAAGGACGACGAGGAGGCGGTGCGGCTGATGAACGACAGCCGCTACGGCCTGACGGCCGCGATCTACACGAAGGACGAGGGCGCGGCGGCGGCGCTCGGAGACCGCCTCGAGACGGGGACCGTGTTCATGAACCGCTGCGACTACCTCGACCCGCAGCTGGCGTGGGTCGGCGTGAAGGACTCGGGCCGGGGCTGCACGCTCTCGCGCCTCGGCTACGCGTACCTGACCCGGCCGAAGTCGTTCCACCTCCGTCACGGGTGAGCAGTCTCACTTGGATCGTGAAGCGCTGGCTCCTCCAGGGACCACCAGATCGTGAACGCGTGGTCACGCCAGTCGCCAGACCGAGCCGTACTCCCCCCGGCCTCGGGCTGGTCCGAAACCTGCTGAGCGGCGGCCTCTGATGGGAGAGGGAATGCGTACGCTTACGGTTCTGGGTCTGGTGGTCTTGGGGACGCTCGCGGTCGGCTGCGGGCGCGGGGTGCCGCTGCGCACGATGACGGCGGGCGCCATCTCCGGGAGCTACGCGCCGAACGACGTCCGCGCCGCGCTCTTCCGTGCGCTCGAGGCCGACAGGTTCGTCATCGAGAACGAGCAGCAGGGTCCGCAGCAGGGACAGATCGTCGCGCGCTACACACGCCGCCGCATCACGCTCCGCGTGGCCATCGCCTACGACACCACCGGCTACCGCATCCAGTACCTCGACAGCGCGGGGCTCCGGCACTCCCAGGACCGGAACGGCACGGCGTGGATCCATCCCCGCTACGACCGCATGGTCACGCACCTGCAGCGTCAGATCGACGATGAGCTGCAGCGCCCGCTCCGCGAGGCCCGCGAGCACCAGCTCCGCCTGGCCGCCGCGCAGCCGGACACCGTGGTGGTGGCGCCGGTCGTGGCGCCGGGGGTGATCGTGCAGCAGCCGCAATACGCGCAGCCGCAGTACGCGCAGCCGCAGTACGTTCAGCCGCAGTACGTTCAGCCGCAGGCCGGCGTGCAGGCGCAGGCTGGTGTGCAGGCGCAGGTCTCCGTGGGTGTCGCCGCCGGGCCCGAGGCCGGCATGCCTCAGGCTGCCATGCCGAGCTGCGAGGCCGCGCTGGCGGATATCGGTCACCCCGCCTCGACGGAGATCTTCTGCCAGGGCGCCGAGCCCACCTGCGCGCAGGAGCTCCTCTACCAGGGGCACGAGCCGAGCCAGCTCATCTTCTGTCGCGGGGCGGAGCCGAGCTGCTCGGTGTCGCTCCTGCGCGGCGGCGGCCTCCCGGTCGAGCTCGGCCAGTGTCGCTGAGAGAGGCAGTGCCGCTGAGGCGCTCGCGGGAATCTCGCACGCCTCCCGCGCGTATCGCGGCGTGATGAGCGATGTCTTCGTGGTGATCGCGTGCCTGGCCGTCGGCGCCGCCGTGGCGTGGTGGTGGTTCGGCCGCGGCTCCAAGAAGAAGAAGGCCAGCGTGCCCACCCTGCGGCGCAAGCTGCGGAAGCTGGTGCACGATCCACACGTCGCCCACCGCCTGGTGGAGGCCGAGCGTGAGCGCCACCCCGAGCTCGCCGAGGCGGCGCTGCTGCGCAAGGTGATCCGTCGTCTCGAGCGAGACCGACGCGGTTAGTGCGAGATCCATCCCGGTAGAAGTGGACCTGGCTTGTCCCGACGCTCCAGGGCGGCGTTGCTCCTCCTCGCCGATGCGGTGCATCGACTCGTCGTCGCGCCTTGCCCTGAAACGCCGGTCCGGCGCCATCTCCCCTTCCACCGGTCGGACCTCTGCATTAGAACCGCGCGACGACGCAGGTGACGTTGTCGGTGCCGCCGTCCTCGAGGGCGTCGTCCACCAGCGTCCGGGCCGCGGACTCGGCCGTCTCGCCTCCCGCGACCGCGCCCAGGATCTCGCGGATGCGGTCGTCGCTGACGTGCTTGTTGAGCCCATCGGAGCAGAGCAGGAAGACGTCGCCCGGGAAGAGCAGGGCGTGATGGAGCTCCACGCGCAGCTCCTCGCTGTCGCCGCCGAGGGCGTTGACGAGGATGTTGGAGAACTCGCTGTCCTCGGCCTCCTCGGAGCTCATCACCTTCGACTCGACCAGCTGCTGCGCGAGCGTGTGGTCGTGCGTGATCTGGTAGAGGCGGCTCTCCCGCATGGCGTACATGCGGCTGTCGCCCACGTGCACCACGAAGAGGTTGGGCCACGTCACGTACGCCATGGTGAGCGTGGTGCCCATGCCCTTGCGTCCGCTGCTGCTCGCCGCCTCGCGCATGTCCTGCTGGACCTTCTTCACCGCGTCGCGGAAGCCGCTCGCGAGCACCCGGCTGTCGTCGCGGCTGCGCGGCAGCGACCAGGGCATGAGCGTGAACGCGTAGCGCGCGAGGGCGTCGGTGGTCATCGCGCTCGCGACCTCACCGCCGGCGTGCCCGCCCATGCCGTCGGCCACGATCAGGATCCAGCCCTGAGGCGGGCCCTTGACCTTGGTGCCGTCGTCGACGGGGCGGCTCGACTGGTACAGCCGCATGTAGCGCTCGAGCTGCGCGACCAGGAAGCTGTCCTCGTTGTGGTCGCGGACCTTGCCGACATCCGTCAGCCCGTACACGTCCGGGTGTATGGCGGGGGCGCCGAGGCCCTCCACTGGCCGCGCTGGCGGTGATCCCAAGGTCTCGATCTGCTGCGTGGCGTCGTCCCGGAATCGGCTGCCCATCCCGACCTCCCGTGTCTCGTCCATCATACCAAGGCGAGCGCGTATTTTCCCAGCCGGGCCATGCCCGACATGGCCGCTGCCGCTTCCGGCGGATCCGGGTACAGTCCCCGGCATGTCTCGAGCTTCGATCCTCTTCTCTTGCCTCATCGCCCTCTCGGCCTGTGACGGCGGCGGTGACGCCGACGCCGCGGTGCCCTCGGACTCCGGTCCGCGCCCCGACGTGGGACCCCTGCCCGACGGCGCCCCGCGGCCCGACTCCGGCCCGGGGACACCCGACTCCGGGCTCCCGCCCGACACCTGCGACGATCTGACGTTGCCCGCGCTGGGCACGGAAGAGGTCGCGCCGGGCACGCGCTTCGAGCGGCCGGTCTTCCTGACCCAGCCGGCCGGCGTCGACGGCCTCTTCATCGTCGAGCAGCCCGGTCAGATCCGCGTCGTGCGCGGCGACGGGAGCGTCGAGACCTTCCTCGATCTGCGCAGCCGGGTCGACTTCGGCGGCGAGCGCGGCCTGCTCGGTCTCGCCTTCCACCCGTCCTACGCCGACAATGGGCGTTTCTTCATCTACTACACGCCCAGCGGCGCGATGCAGAACGTGGTGGCCGAGTACGCTGCCCCCGACGACCGCTTCCGCGCGAGCGACACCGAGGTCGCGCGGCTCATGGTCATCAACGACCCGGAGAGCAACCACAACGGCGGCATGGTGGCCTTCGGCCCGGACGGGCACCTCTACGTGGGCACGGGCGACGGCGGCGGCGGCGGGGACCGGCACGGCCCGACGGGCAACGGCCTGAACCGCGACACGCTGATGGGTAAGATCCTCAGGCTCGACGTCGACGCGGCGCCCGAATACGTCCCGTCCGACAACCCCTTCGTCGGCGGTGGCGGGCTGCCCCAGATCTGGGCCTACGGCCTGCGAAACCCGTGGCGCTTCTCCTTCGACCGCGCGACCGGCGACCTCTACATCGGCGACGTGGGCCAGAACGTCTGGGAGGAGATCGACTTCCAGCCCGCCTCGAGCGCGGGCGGCGAGAACTACGGCTGGCGCGCCTACGAGGGCTTCGAGGTCTTCAACGCGGGCAACACCGATCTCGTCCCCGAGCACGCGGAGCCCGTCCTGGTCTACGCGCACGACGGCGGCGACCCGATCGGCGGCTGCTCCGTGACCGGCGGCTACGTCTACCGCGGCAGCGCCATCCCGGCCCTGCAGGGCTGGTACTTCTTCGGCGACTACTGCAACAACTCGCGCGTGGCGTTCAAGATGTGCGACGGCGCGCCCGCGGGCGTGCAGATCGCGAGCGACCTGAGCTCCGGCCTGAGCAACATCGCGAGCTTCGGCGAGGACGCGGACGGCGAGCTCTACATGATCGGCACGGCCGTCCAGCGCATCGTCGCGCGCTGAGGAGCGCTACTTCTTCTTGGGAGCGAGGATCTTCGCGGCCTCGGGGGGCGGGGGGACCAGCTCGCCCACGCGGGCCTGCTCCTCCTCGCTCCAGCCGCGCTTGATGTTCTTGCCCATCCACTCGACGACCTGGCGCTCGGCGTGCTCCATCGTGCTCGCGGTGCGGAGCGCGGTCTGGAGCGGCTCCTTGCGGCCCGGCGAGTAGTCGGTGAAGAACGTCACGTAGGGCGGGTACGAGCGCTCGTCGCCCTTGTGGGTGTCGATGACCATGTACTTGCGCACCGCCACCTTGGCCTTGGTGGTCTTGCTGAAGACGGCGCGGCGCACGACCTCGGCCGGCTTCTGCTCGATGGGCGCGGCCTTCTCGTCCGGGCTCGAGAGCGGCACGCGGCTCGTGATCTGGGTCATGCCGATGCTCTCGACGTCGACCTTCTTGTCGGTCCGCTCGCGGAGGAAGATCGGGTGGATCATCACCGCGGTCGGCGTCTCCCGGATCGGCTCCCAGCCCTTGTTCTCGGTGTAGCGCAGGCTCATGCGCCGGATGGGCGCGTCCCAGCTGTCCGACGCGAGCAGATCCGAGCAGCGGATCTCCACCACGATCTTGGGCGCGACGAACTTGCTCAGCGTGCCCTCGCGGTTGGCGAGCCGGAAGCGGCTCTCCACCTGCATCGGTGAGAGGCGCTGGAACCAGTCGGCGCGATCTTGCTCGCCGAAGCCGTTGCCGACCGCGCCGAGGAGCTGGAAGGTCCCGTCGTCCCGGAGGAGCGCCACGCTCATCTCGCGGACCTGGTGCACCTCGCCCGTGATGCGCTCGCCGAACGCGATGATCACCGCGTCGAGGGTGAGCGTGCTCTTGATCTTGTAGGTCAGCCCGCGCTCGGAGCGGACGACGAGGCCCTCGAAGCGATCGGAGACGACCCACTCGCGGTAGAGCCGCACCACGTCGGCCGGCTCGCCGACGACCGTCTCCACCACGCTGACCCGCTGGCCGCCGTCGAGCAGCTCCTTCATCCGGGTGACGCGCGCGTCGTAGTCGACGAGGAGCGTGTCCTTGCCGTCGTCCTCGACGAGATCGAAGGCGTGGAACGAGAGCGTCTTCTCGAGCTCGTCCGAGCCGAGCGCGGTCGCCACGTGGTGCACGCGCGCCCGGCCGCTGCCGCTCTCCGGCTCCGCCACCAGCTCGCCCGCGAGGATGACGTCGCCCGCGTCCGCGAGGAGCCTCTCCGCCTCCTTCGCCAGCGGCGTCTCGCGGAGCACGCGCCCGTTGTAGGCGCACAGCGCGACCTCGCCCTCGCGCTTGACCAGGAACCAGAGCTCGCCGTCGAGCTTGGTCGAGATGTGATAGGGGCCTTGCGTGAGCAGGCGCTCGATCTGCTCCGGGTCGATGACGCGGTAGCGCTTGGCGACCTGCCGCTTGTAGATGCGCAGGCGCTTCGCCAGCGACTCGTCCGCCAGCCCCCCGACCGGCGCGCGCTTACCGTCCGCGTAGCCCGACCAGCTCTCCGACCAGAGCATCAGCTCTCCTCCGCTTCGTCTTCGGTGACGCGCTTGATCTCGAGGTTCGACAGGTGGAGGACCAGGCGGTAGCCGTCGCCGTCCACGCGCCCCTCGAGGAAGCCGCGGAAGGGGGTGCCGTTGGTCTGGAAGATGAGCGGCTGCTGGGCCTTCTTGCCGGCGCCGACGTACATCAGCTTGCCTTCCTTCTGGAGCGTCTCGGCGATCTCGTAGAGGAAGTCGAAGGTCAGCCCGTTCACGTGTCGGAGCTGGAGCTTGCGGACGAAGGCGAAGCGGCGGATCACGGTGTCGATCGGCATGAGCCGCCCCGTCCACGGGATCGGCGGCAGCTCCTCGCCCACCGTCGCCTCCACGTCGACGAAGTCGTCGCGGCTCTGCTCGTTGCCCTCGGCGTCGTAGACGACCTTGAGGATCCGCGCGACGTAGAGCACGTTGCCGGCCGGGCCGAGGTAGACGCGCGACGTGTGCGTGAGCCGCCGCCCGACCTGCTCGAGATCGAGCTCGGGGTCGCCTTCGATCAGCGCTTGCGAGAGCGCGTCGGGATCTCCGGCCTCGGCCACCAGCGCCTCGTAGGTCGTCTTCTCGGTGCCCTTGACCAGGCGCTGGTGCTGCACCGGGTTGCCGCTCGGATCGACGTAGCGGTGTCGCTCCTTCTTGCTCGGCGACTCGACCTCGATCTGCGCGTCGCGCTTCTTCGCGTCCATGATGGAAATCAGGCGGGGCATCGGCTTCCTCTCCGGCTCACATCATCGAGAAGTCGAGATCGTCGTCGAGCTCGTCGATCTCTTCGTCGTCGTCCTCGTCCGCCTCGGGCGCCTCGCGCGTCAGGAAAGCGAAGCCCGTCTCCTTGCCGATGAGGGCGAAGATCCCCTCCTCGTTCGACAGCAGGAAGAGCACGTCGGGGTCGTAGCCCTCGCGGTAGTTGTAGACGCTCTCGAAGAGGTCTCCGTCCGCGAGCGCCTTCTTCAGCGCCTGACCGAGCTCCTCGGCCGCGAGCTCGTAGACGCTCGTGATCAGGCAGTCGAGCAGGCGCGCTGGCGCGACCGGCGAGAGCGGCTGCGGCTCGCCGAGCGTCGACGCGTACGCCTCGAGCGGCTCTCCCGCCTCGTCGACCGCCAGCAGGTCCGAGCGCTCCACCGTGTCGAAGTGCTCGTCCACGTAGATGTGCGCGGTTCCGCCGGGCGGCACGAGCGCCGCTCCGTCGTGGGTGAGGTAGGCGGGGACGCAGCGCTCGCCGTCTTCGTCGAGGATCACCCGCTCTTTTCGACCGTAGAGCTTGCTCCGGTCGACGCGCGTGAACTTGAAGGCGGTCTGCTCTTCGCCATACGTGAGGACGATCTCGCGACGGGCCATGGCGGATGTATACGAGCTTCCCGCCCCGAACGCGACCGTCACCTCGACGCTCCGCGACCGGGTTGCTAGCGTGGCCTCTTCGATCGAGCCGTGGCCCCCGTGGCCCGAGCCGTGCGAGAGGTGAACATGCGAAATCTGACTTGGATGACTTTGGTTCTGGCCAGCCTGATGGCCTTTGGCTGTGACGACGGCGCCGTCGATCCCGACGGTGGGATGGATCTCCCGGACACCGGGATGGATCCCGACACCGGGACGATGATGGACCCGGACACCGGGGTGATGATGGGCGACGGGAACGACACGTTCGCCGACGCCGACCCGCTCGAGGACCCGATGACGATGGGCGCGATCGCCCAGCCTGGCGACCTCGACTACTACTCGTTCACGGGCACCGCGGGCCAGTGGGTGATCATCGAGACGAACGCCAACCCGGACGACGACCCGGAGATGATCGACACGGTCATCACGCTCTACGACGAGTCGATGACGCAGATCGCGGAGAACGACGACAGTCAGCCGCGGGTGAACACCGACAGCGAGATCATCACGCAGCTGCCGGCCGACGGCACCTACTACATCCTCGTTCAGGAGTTCACGACCTGGGCCGGCGAGACAGCCGAGGGCCAGGCGGACTTCACCTACGAGCTGTCGTTCGGCGGCCTCAACTTCGACGCGGAGGTCGTCACGGGTGATGCGGAGAGCGGGGACGACGCGGCCAGCGCGAACGCGCTCGGCTTCGCCATGGACACGATGGGCATGGCGAGCGACTTCGGCATCGTCGCGGGCGACTTCCGCGACGGCTCCGATGTCGATGTGTTCTCGTTCAGCATCACGCCCGGTCGCTTCTCGCTTACCGCGCAGCTCATGCCCGTGGGCACCGATGGTAACGGCGCGACGGTGACGCCCGCCGCCATCTGGATCACCAACGCGGACGGGAGCCAGATCATCGCGCGCGTCGATCCGTCGATGCTCGAGTCGGTCAACCCCCCGCTGCCGGAGGGCGACTACCTCCTGTGGGTCGAGCACGGCGGAGCCGCCTCGAGCGCGGACTTCTACGTCATGAAGCTCTTCCGCGGCCGGATCGACAACCCGCCGGAGACCATGGAGGCGACGAACGGCGTGGCGGCCACTCCCGAGCCGCTGTCGTTCGAGGCGATCATGGACGTGCCGGGCGCGGAGCGCGCCTTCATCGGCGCGACCGTCGGCGACGGTGACACGGACTTCTATTCGCTCGAGGTCACCGACGCGAGCGAAGTGGTGAGCATCTTCTGCGGCTCGCGCACGGCCGGTTCGGGGGTGGTCGATCTCCAGGCGGCGCTCACCGATTCGACGGGCACGACGGTGATCGAGATGGCCACCGAGACCGCCACGGATGGGATCGCGATCCAGGAGGCGTCGGTCAGCGCGGCTGGAACCTACCTGCTGCGGCTCACCAAGGGCTCGCAAGACGCCGAGGTGACGGGCAACTGGGCGCGCTGCGGCGTGGTGGTCGGCCCGCCCGCGCCGACTCCCTGAGCTCACGCTCGTCCAGCTCGCGCACGACGCGAGCGACAGGCCCCGCTCCTCCCCGGAGCGGGGCTTTTTCGTGGCGTGTGAGACCTCTCGCGAAAATGGCGTGACAGTCCCCAACCGGTCACATGACGAATTCCTCGAGCGGTGAGACACTCGCGCCCGCCGCGAGCACGCCCGTCGAGGCACGGGGGTTGCGAAGCGGGGGGAGATTCGTGGTCCGCCGACGTATCCAGGGGACCCGAGAGAACTTTCAGGGAGAGATATCGATATGCGACGCATTCTGATCGTGATGGGGGCCCTCTCGCTCGCCGCCTGTGGTGGCAGCTACGAAGCGGTCGACCAGAACCACACCGGGAACCTGGCCGACGGAGCCGGCGAGATGGACGGCCACACCTGCGACACCTACGAGATCTCCGTGGGTGAGGGCTGGCAGGTGGCCGCGCAGATGAACAGCGAGTGGGACAACTACATCATCCTCTCGAAGGGTGGCGCCGAGGTGACCCACGACGATGACGGCGGCGAGGAGATGAACGCGAGCCTCACCCACACCGTCACCGAGGCCGGCGACTACGTCGTGCACGCCTGCGCGTACAGCGACGGCCGCGGCGCGTACACGCTGCACATCGCCACCAACGAAGGCGGCTGAGCGCGAGAGCGCGATCGAGAGCGGGGGCGGTCCTTTCGGGCCGCTCCCGTTTTCATTTCCGTCGGCGCCAGAGCAGGGCCGCGAGCGCGAGCCCCCACCACGGCGTCGGCGCGCCGCCGCCCGCGCGGCAGCCACACCCGCCCTCTTCGCCGCCCGCGCCACCGGCTCCGCCGTCGAGGCCGACCACGCGGCCGTCGGGGAGCGTGGTCGTTCCGGCGTCGCCGCCGAGGCGCTCGCAGCCGGCCTCGTCGACGAAGCCGTCGCAGTCGTCGTCGTCGCCGTCGTCGCAGACCTCGGGGCGTCCGGGGTGGGCGAAGGGGTCGTCGTCGTCGCAGTCGGCCACGTCGGAGTAGCCGTCGCCGTCCTCGTCCGGCCCGCGCGCGTGACGGTTCTGGAGGCAGCGGCCTCGGACGCAGCCGTGGACGCAGGTGACGTCCGCGCAGGGGTTCGTGTCGAGGCACTCGCCGTCCATGCAGAAGGCGGGGCAGGTGACCGCCTCGCACGGATCCGGCAGGCAGCCGTCGGGACCGCAGCCCCAGCTGCACGGCTGGAGGGTCGTCTCGTCTTCGCAGGCGATGGCCGTCGCGCCGATGCGGAAGTGGATGGAGTTGACCCCGTCGCAGTCCGCCTCCACGAAGCCGAAGTCGCGGCCGGCGTCGATCTCCATCTCCCACTCCGGGCACCAGTGGTTGATGCAGATGACGTTGTCCTCGCCTTCGACCAGGAGGAACGTGCCCATGAAGACGGGCTGGTCCGGTACGCAGCAGCGCCCGTGTCCGCCGCCCTCCCGGCAGACGCGTCCGACGCCACACTCCGCGTCATCGGTGCAGTCGGGGCTGTTGTCGGAGTCGAACACGAGGAAGCGGTCGCCGGCGTTGCGCTCGACGGCCCAGCCTTCGGCGTTGCAGCGGTTGGCGACCGTGAGGTAGCCGGTCTCGTCGCGCTGGTCGTCGCAGCTCTCGCTCAGCTCGGTGTCGAAGATCGAGTAGTAGCCGGTCGTGTCCACGCGGACCGTGCCGCACGACTGACGCGGGTCCCGGTTGCCGAGCGCGAAGATCTGGCCGTCGTCGCTCCCGTCGCGATCGTCGATGAAGGTGAACGGCAGCTCCCCCGTGGCCTCGCAGGGCGGCGGCGGGTCGCTGCAGAGGTCCTCGCGGTCGAACTCGTCCCAGCAGGGGTTGGCGCAGCTCGGGTCACAGATGTCACCGGGGGCGCAGAAGGGATCGCACTCGGGGTAATCGGGCGCGCCGCAGTGACAGTCCGGGTTGCACTCCGGGTCGTCGGGCGCGCGGTAGCATGGCGGCGGAGGCAGGCAGAACTCGTCCCCGGGTGGGCAGTCCTCTTGCGCCTGCGCGGTCGAACCGAGGAGCGCTGCCTGCCACAGCGCGATCGCCACCCAACCCACACGCACCGCTGTGCTCATCCCGACCTCCCGCGGGGTCACGATACCGAAGGGCTGGCGCGGAGGGAAATCAGCCGGGCGGCGCGCTCGTCAGCGGGAGCGCCGGGATGGCGGGCAAGGACAGGTCGGGGTTGCGCGGGTAGACCCAGAGGACCTGGTCCCAGGTGACCGCGCCGCGCCGGACGACGAGGCGCTGCGCCCGGTCTTGCTCGTCCGCCGGGTTGATGCGCGCGTGGTCGGCGACGAAGCCGTCGTAGAGATAGTCGGTCAGCTCGCCCGCGTGGAGCACGCCGTCGCGAGGGCGGTTGTCGGCCTCGCCGAGGAGCCCGCGCCGGAGGTGCCAGGAGAGGTAGCCGCCCGCCTGGTGGGGCTCGGCCGTGTCGCTCAGGACGTCCTCGTCGCTCGAGAAGAGGCCCACCCGGTTCGGGCGCTGGACCCAGTCGTCGGCGAAGCCGCCCGCGTGGCAGGCGTCGATCGCGAGCAGCACGGTGCCCTGCACGCCGTCGAGCGCCGCGACCACCTCGTCGTCGGTCAGCGAGCCGTCGTGGAGCACGATCGTCTCGTCGAGGTCGTCCAGCTCGTCGTCGTCGTCGCCGTCGGGCTGCTGCTGGCCGTGGCCGCTGAAGAAGACGACCACCACGTCCTCGGGCCGCGCCTGCTGGGCCATCTGCGCGATGCCGCTCAAGAATCCGTCGCGCGTGGCGAGCCCGTCGGGGAGCACGAGCTGGTCGCTCTCGTCCTGGAGGTGCGCGGCCCGCATCGACTCGGCCAGGAGGCGCGCGTCGTCGGCGCAGCCGTAGAGCCGGCCCTGGGTCTCGTACTCGGTGATGCCCGCGTAGACCCCGAGCACGCGGCCTCCGCCGTTCGCGCCCGCGAGCCCCTCGGGGCGCCGGCCGTCTTCGAGCACCACGGGGGGCCGCACGTCGCTGCGGACCGCGAAGGCGCCGCTGCCCTGGCCGTAGGGGGTGACCACGAGCTGGTAGACGCCCGACTGCGGCAGCGCGGCGACGATGGTGCTGTCGAGGGCGCGCTCGGTGCCGTCGGGGCCGAGATCGTTCGCGTCGTCGTTCACCCAGGTCTGGCCGCCGGGGCCGATGAGCGTGGCGATGGTGTCGAACGCCTGCGACGTGACGCGGAGCCGCACGATGCTGCCGGCCTGCCCCTCGAAGCGCACCCAGCTCCCGGGCAAGCCGCGCACGGTGTGCTCGCTCAGCTGCGCCTCGGCCGCCTCGCCGAGGGTGAGCGGCAGGCCCGTGCCCTCGGAGGCGACCGGCTCGATGTCGAGATCGTAGGCCCCGGTCTGTCCCGCGGCGTAGGTGGTCGTCCAGATCTCGTAGACGCCGGGCTCGCCGGGCTGGAAGTCGACCATGGCCTCGAGCGTGCCGGGGAAGGCGTCGTCGTTCCGGAGGCGCTGATCGCCCGGCCCGCGCACCTCGAGGAGCGGGTCGACCGCGCGGCTGTTCATGCGCACGCGGACGCGCTGGCTGCCATCGAGCTCGAGCTGCCACACGTGGTAGTGGGCCTGGCCGTCGTTGAGGGGATCGGCCGCCGTCAGCTGGGCCTGCTGGGCGCCGAAGCGCGCCGGGCGTCGGGCCACCTCGGCCGCGGGGGCGGGGCTGGCGTCGCCGACGCCCACGGGAGCGGTCCGGGGAGCCGGGGCGGGGCTGGCGCCGCAGCCGAGGCCGACTCCCATGACGGCGAGGGCGAGGAACGGTCGGGTCCGCATGGCCGAAGGGTATACGGCCCGCGTGCTCAACGCCCGAGGACGACGCGCAGCGACCGGATCAGCACGTCTCGATCGTAGGGGAAGAGCTGCTCGCCGTAGTGCTCGGCGATCTCCCGCGGCGTCCAGAGGCTCGCGCGCGCGAGCCGGGTCTCGGCCTCGAGGTGATCGACCCAGCCGCCGATCCGGCCCGCGTGCCAGAGCGCGGCAGGGAGGGCGACGAGGAGAGCCAGCGTCAGGAGCGCGGCGGGGAGCGTGGCCCGCCGGGCGCGGCGCCGGGCGAGCAGGAGGAGCGCGAAGACGTAGGGGAGGGCGACGAGGACCTGGTAGCGGGCGGGGACCCAGGCGTCCTCGTCCGGAGCGAGGGTGCGCGTGGCCGCGATCGCGGCCCAGGTGGCGAGCGAGCCGACGAGGCCGGCGAAGAGCGGCAGCGCGGCGCGGCGGACGGAGCGCCGCCGCGCGAGGATCGCGATGGCGCCGAGCCAGAACACGAGCACGGGCGGGGCGCTCCAGGCCCAGCGCGACAGCACGCGGTCGAGCACGGCCAGCGCGAGCCCCGCCGCCGTGTAGAGCTGGTCGGAGAGCGGGTTGTCGGGGTAGTCGACGCCCTCGGCGCCCACGAGGAGCGCCGCGCCGAAGGCGAGCGTGCCGATTGCGAACAGCGCGCCGCGCCGCCAGTCCCCCCGGAGCGGCCAGCACGCGGCGAGGCTCACCGCGAGCGCGATCCCGTTCACGCCGCAGCCCAGGCAAGCCACGACGCAGAGGGCGGCCCACCCCTCCCGGCGATGCGTCAGGAGGCACGCCGCCATCAGCGCCAGGAGGGCGGGCAGGGTGAAGCAGAGGTCGTAGGCGTGCACGATCGACAACGCGTAGGCCGGCCCCGAGAGCAGCAGAGGGAAGGCCGCGTCGACCCCCGCGGCGCGCCCGCGCAGGCGGGTCGCCAGGTGGATGGCCACGGCGCCGCCGACCCAGGCGCACAGCCACGACGCGAGCCGCATCGCGCCGAGCCCGCCGAGGTGGAACAGGACCCCGAGCGCCGCCTTCGGCAAGGGGACGCGGTGGCCGTAGTGCGGCGCGAGCAGGTCCCCGATCCCGGTGAGCGGGACGTGAACCTCGTCGAGGAGCGGGAGGCTCAGGGAGTGGACCCAGCCGAACCAGGCCGACCAAGCCCCGCAGCTCGCCCACACGGCCCAGGGCAGCCAGCGTCGGACCTCGCCCTTCACGAGGCGCAGTCTACAGCTCGCGCAGCTCTTTCAAGATGTCTTGCATCATCTTCTTGGCGTCGCCGAAGAGCATCGAGGCGTTCGGGCGCTCGAAGAGCGGGTTCTTGATGCCGGCGTAGCCCGGGCTCAGCGAGCGCTTGACCACGAACACCGTGCCCGCGTCGTGCACGTTGCAGATCGGCATGCCGTAGATGGGGCTCTTCTCGTCGTCGATCGCGGCCGGGTTCGCGACGTCGTTGGCGCCCAGCACGATGGCCACGTCGGCGTTCGCGAAGTCGCTGTTGATCACGTCGAGCTCGAAGAGCTCCTCGTAGGGCACGTCGGCCTCGGCGAGGAGCACGTTCATGTGGCCGGGCATGCGGCCCGCGACGGGGTGGATGCAGTAGCGGACCTGCGCGCCCCGCTTCTGCAGCTCCCCGGCGAGCTCCTTGACCGCGTGCTGTGCCTGCGCGACCGCGAGGCCGTAGCCCGGGACGATGATCACGTCGCGCGCGCCCTCGAGCACGAGCGCGGCCTCCTCCGGGCCCGAGCTCGTCACGCCGACGTACTCGGAGTCCTCCTGCGCCTGGCCGGCGTCTTGCCCGAAGCCGCCGAGGAGCACCGCCACGAGCGAGCGGTTCATCGCCTTGCACATGATGTTCGTGAGGATCAGCCCGGCCGCGCCGACCATCGCGCCCGCGATGATGAGGGCCGGGTTGCCGATCACGAAGCCGGCCGCGCTCGCGGCAAGGCCCGAGTAGCTGTTGAGGAGCGAGACGACGACCGGCATGTCCGCGCCGCCGATGGGGATGACGAGCAGCACGCCGAGCAGGAGCGACACGGTGGTGAGGCCGAGCACGCTGTAGACCAGCTCTTGCCCGCTCAGGACGCCGCTGAACGCGACGGTGGCCGCGACCGCGCCGAGCACGAGCAGGGCGTTGAGCACGTGGCGGCCCGGGAGCATGAGCGGCTTGCCCTTGAAGAGCTTGCCCTGGAGCTTGAGGAAGGCGACGACGCTCCCGGTGAAGGTCACGCCGCCGATGAGCACGGAGAGCGCGGTGGTCACGCTCTCGGCCGGGCCGAGCACGGCCCACGCGGTGCCGGCCTCGCCCGCCTCGACGACCCGGCTGTAGAACACGCTCAGCGCGACGAGCGAGGACGCCGCGCCGCCGAAGCCGTTGAAGATGGCGACCATCTCCGGCATCGACGTCATCTCGACCCGGAGCGCGGCCACGCCGCCGATGACGCCGCCGAGCACGACGCCCGCCAGGATCCAGCGGTAGTCGATGAAGCCCAGCTCCAGCAGCGTGCCGAGCACGGCGAGGAGCATGGCGACCGCGGCGATCGCGTTGCCGCCGCGCGCCGTCTTGACGCGCCCGAGGCGCTTGAGCCCGTAGATGAAGAGCGACGAGCTGAAGAGATACGCGAGGGGCGGGAGCGTCGCGCGGATGACCTCGGGGTTCATTTCTTCCTCCCGAACATGCGGAGCATGCGGTCGGTGACGAGGAAGCCGCCGACGACGTTGATGGTCGCGAGCGTGATCGCGGCGAAGCCGAGCCAGTTGGACACCGACGGGTCCGCGTCCTGCGCCGCGTAGAGCGCGCCGACGATGGTGATGCCGCTGATGGCGTTGGCGCCGCTCATCAGGGGCGTGTGCAGGGTGGGGGGCACCTTCGAGATGAGCTCGAAGCCCACGAAGATGGCCAGCACGAAGACGTACAGGCCGATGAGGACCGGTCCCATGGTCATGAGGGATCTCCTTCGAGGAGCGCGCGGGTCGGGGCGTGTCTGACCTCGCCCGCGTGGGTGAGGAGCATCGCGCCGAGGATCTCGTCCTCGAGGTCGAGGCGAGGCGCGCCCTCGTGCTCGAGGTGCGTCAGGAGCGCGAGCACGTTGCGCGCGTACATCAGGCTCGCGTCGCGCGGGACGGAGGCAGGCACGTTGACGGGGCCGACGATGATGACGCCGTGGCGCTCGACCGTCTCGCCCGCGACGCTGAGCGCGCAGTTGCCGCCCGTCTCGACCGCGAGATCGACGATGACCGCCCCGGGGCGCATGCGCGCGACGACGTCCTCTTCGATGAGGCGCGGCGCGGGGCGGCCGGGGATGTTCGCGGTGGTGATGACCGCGTCGGCCTGCGCGATGCGCTCGGCCACGAGGGCGCGCTGCTTCTTCAGGAAGTCCTCGCCCATCTCCTTCGCGTAGCCGCCCTCGCCCGCGCCGCTCTCCTCGAGCGGCAGATCGATGAAGCGCCCGCCGAGCGAGGCCACCTGCTCTTTCACCTCGGGCCGGATGTCGCTGACCTCGACCGTCGCGCCGAGCCGCCGGCACGTGGCGAGGGCCTGCAGCCCGGCGACGCCCGCGCCCATCACGACCACCTTGGCGGGCTGGATGGTGCCGGCCGCGGTCATCATCAGCGGGAAGAGCTTGTCCAGGTGCACGCTCGCGACGAGCGCGGCGCGATAGCCGGCGATCGAGGCCTGGCTCGAGAGCGCGTCCATCGACTGGGCCCGCGTGATGCGCGGCAGCAGCTCCATCGCGAGCGCGGAGACCTGTCGGTCCCGCAGCGCGGCGACGCTCTCGACGGCGCGGTGGGGCGCGCAGAAGCCGACGAGGATGCCCTCGGCGCTCATCGCCGCGACCTCCTCCGCGCTCGGTGGCGCCACCTTCGCGACCACCTCGGCGTTGGCCCAGGCCTCGCCCAGCTCCTCGACCAGCTCGGCGCCCGCGTCGGTGTACGAGTCGTCGGGGAAGCTGGCGCGGACGCCCGCCCCGGCCTCGACCCGGACGGAGTGGCCGGCGTCGGTCAGGCGGCCCACCGTCTCCGGGCTCGCCGCCACCCGGGTCTCGCCCGGCTCTCGTTCTCTCGGAATCAGGATCTGCACGGAGGCTCCTCGGCTGCACGCTTCCTGCTGCGAGCAGGGCAGCCTGTCCAGTCGTTCATGACGCAGGCTGAGGCAGGATGACGCGGCGCGTCACGGCTCCTCTTGAAGCCCGGCGGCGCTTTTCGCAAGGGCAGGCGGCTCCCGAGGGAGGCGAAGAGGCGCGGAGGGCGTATCTTCGTTCTCATGATTTCACCGCGACGCGCCCTCCTCTGTCTCTCCGTCCCTTTCCTCCTCCTCCTCGGCGCCTGCGGCAGCGACGCGCCCTGCGACCCGTCGGACTGCGCGTTCGGCGGCGCGGACTTCCGCTGCCCGGACGACTCGGCCTGCGGCGGCTTCTCCCGCGTGGCGAGCTGCAGCGCGGGCGGCAACAGCTGCAACCTCGAGTGCGAGGCGAGCGCGAGCTGCGCCGGCACCTGCGCCGACAGCTGCAACCTCTCCTGCGACGCGACCGACTGCACGCTCCTCACCGGCGACAGCAGCTCCGTCGTGTGCACGGAGGGCGCCGACTGCGACGTGACCTGCCAGGGCAACAGCTGCTCGCTGTCGTGTCAGAGCGGCTCGAGCTGCGACTTCACCTGTGAGGGGGAGAGCTGCTCGATGAGCTGCGCGGCGGACGCGAGCTGTCGCATGCGGTGCCCCGGCGACGACGGCCTGCAGCCGGTCACCGAGGGCCGCAGCTGCTGACCGTGCGAGGGCCCTACCGCGGGGAAGGCAGCGCGCGGAGCGTGCACCGCCTGCGCTTTCGTCGGGTGTTCAGCGCCCTCGGCGCGGCGCTCTTCTGCGCCGCGGTGACGGCCGCGTGCCTCGCCGTGATGATCGATCGCGGCGAGGTCGAGCTGGTCGGGGCGGGCGCGACGCTCGTGTTCGGCCTCGGCGCGGCCGTGCTCGTGTGGGATCTGGTCCAGCGCCTGCGCACCCGGATCACGCTGGACCGAGACGGAGTTCGCGCCGAGACGCGCGGCGCGCTGACGGAGCTGCGCTGGGAGGAGGTCCAGCGCGTCGAGACCTTCGTGGTGAACGAGCACGTCTCGCACGTGCTGCATGGGCCCAGAGGGGAGCGGATCGAGATCCACGACGACCTGGTGGCGTTCCCGGAGCTCTGGGCCACCATCGACGCGAAGCTCGCGTCGTCGTCCGTCAGTCCTTCGCGCTAGGGAAGGCGGGGATCTCGACGCTCTCGCGGAGGTCGTCGTCGCCTTCGCCCAGCAGGTCGCCCGGTCGGCTGCGGCGCAGCGGAACCAGCTGGGACGGCGGCAGGTCCCGGGGCGGGAGCTTCAGCCGCTCGCGCGCGAGGGCCACGCTCTCTCCGAGCGGCTCGGCGTCGGTGGGCTCGGCCACGCGCCGGAGCACCCGCGCGAGCGCGCGCGCCATCTGCTGGGCGGTCCTGAAGCGCTTCTGCGGATCGCGCTCGAGGGCGCGGTGCACCGTGCGCGTCAGCTCGGCCGGGAGATCCGGGCGGGTCGACTCCAGGGGCGGGACCTCGCAGGCCATCACGCTCTTCAGCGTCTCGAGGTCGGTCTTCTGCTTGAACAGGCGCCGCCCGGCCAGGATCTCCCAGAGCACGATGCCGAGGGAGAAGAGATCCGACTGCGGCGTGGGCTCGGTCTTCGAGTCGTCGACCATCTCGGGCGGGAGATAGGCGACCTTGCCCTTCACCATCTCCGGACGCGTGATCTTGGCGCGGTCCATGGCCCGGGCGAGGCCGAAGTCGGCGAGCTTCACGATCCCGTTGAGGCCGATGAGCACGTTCCCCGGCGTGACGTCTCGGTGATAGGCGGGCGCTGGCTTGCCCCACGGGTCGGTGCGGCCGTGCGCGGCGTGCAGCCCGCGCAGCGCCTCGATGCCGATGGCCGCCGTGAGGTGCCAGGGCGTGTGCCAGCCCGCGTCCTGGAAGGACTTCGACCAGCGCCCGAGGTCGACGCCCTCGACCCACTCCATCACCAGGTAGTGGCTGCCCCAGTCGTCGACCCCGAAGTCGTGCAGCTGCACCACGTTGGGGTGATCGAGGGTGGCGCCGACCCGGGCCTCCTCGACGAACATCTGGACGAACTCGGGGCTGTGGGACAGCGACGCCTTGATGCGCTTGACCCCGACGGGGCGGATGAAACCGGCCGCGCCGCGGGTGACCGCGCGCCACACGTCGGCCATTCCCCCTTCCCCAGCCCGCTCGACCAGCTGGTAGCGGCCGGCCAGGACGTTGCCTTCGGCGTCCTCCACCGACGGGAGCATACCAGTGACGCGCGTTGCCCGGGGGGCGGGCACGTGTCACACACCGGCCCCCCTCCCGGAGCTGTACCCCCATGTCGAGCGAATCCCAGCAGAACCTGCGCAACGTCGCCATCATCGCCCACGTCGACCACGGCAAGACCACCCTGGTCGACGCCATGCTCCGGCAGACCGGCGTCTTTCACGAGAAGGCGGCCCTCACCGACCGGGTGATGGACTCCAACGACCTCGAGCGCGAGCGGGGCATCACGATCCTCGCCAAGCAGGCCTCGGTCCGCTGGAAGGGCGTGAAGATCAACATCATCGACACCCCCGGCCACGCCGACTTCGGCGGTGAGGTCGAGCGCACGTTGCAGATGGCGGACGGCGTCGTGCTGCTCGTCGACGCGGCGGAGGGCCCGCTGCCCCAGACCCGCTTCGTGCTCAGCAAGTCGATCGAGCTGGGCATGCCCATCCTGGTCGTGATCAACAAGATCGACCGGCCCGACGCGCGCGCGGACGAGGTCCTCAACGAGGTCTTCGATCTCTTCTGCGAGCTCGAGGCGTCCGACGCGCAGGCCGACTTCCCGGTGCTCTACGCCATCGGCAAGGACGGCGTCGCGAAGACGTCGCTCGACGACGACAACGACGACCTCGTGCCGCTCTTCCAGATGCTGGTCGACAAGGTCCCGCCGCCGGTGGGCGACGCGACCGCGCCGCTGCAGATGATCGTCAACGACATCCACCACGACGAGTACGTCGGGCGGCTGGCCATCGGCCGCGTGATGCGCGGCAAGCTCGAGAAGAACATGCAGGTCCTCCGCATCGGCGAGGACGAGCAGAAGCGCTCCAAGGTCGCGAAGGTCTACACCTTCGAGGCGATGGGGCGCGCGGAGGCCGACGTCGCCAGCGCGGGCGACATCTGCGCCATCGCGGGCATGGAGGACGTCCAGATCGGGGACACGCTGGCCGACCCGGAGAAGCCCGAGGCGCTCCCGCGCATCCGCGTCGAGGAGCCCACCCTCAAGATCTCGATGCACGTCAACACCTCGCCGATGGCGGGGCTGAGCGGCAAGTGGGTCACGTCGCGCCACCTTCGCGAGCGCTTCGAGCGCGAGGCCAAGCGCAACCTGGCCATGCGCTTCGAGCCCACCGAGGAGCCCGACCGCTTCACGGTCTTCGGCCGCGGCGAGCTGATGATCGCGGTGCTGCTCGAGACGATGCGGCGCGAGGGTTACGAGGTCGCCGTCGGCATGCCCGAGGTGGTCACCAAGGAGATCGACGGCGAGCTGCACGAGCCGGTCGAGCGCGTGGTCATCGACGTGCCCGAGGAGTACGTCGGCGCGATCACGACCAACCTCGGCGCCCGCAAGGGGCAGATGACCAAGATGAGCAACCTCGGCTTCGGGCGCGCGCGCCTCGAGTTCCGGGTGCCGTCGCGCGGGCTCATCGGCTTCCGCACGCAGTTCCTCACCCTCTCGCGCGGCACGGGCCTGCTCAACACGCTCTTCGACGGCTGGGAGCCCTTCGGCGGCCCGATGCTCAAGCGCCCGAACGGCGCGATCGTCTCGGACCGCAAGGGCACCGCGACGCCGTACGCGCTCTTCCACCTGCAGCCGCGCGGCGTGCTCTTCATCAGCTCGAGCGCCGACGTCTACGAGGGCATGATCATCGGCGAGCACAACCGCGAGAACGATCTCGACGTGAACGCCACGCGCGAGAAGAAGCTCACGAACGTGCGCGCCTCCGGGCGGGACGAGAACGTGATCCTGTCGCCCCCGAGGCCCCTGTCGATCGAGAGCGGGCTCGAGTGGATCGACCGCGACGAGCTGCTCGAGGTGACGCCGGATGCGCTCCGCCTCCGCAAGAAGATCCTGCCCTGCAACCGTCGCCCGAAGCGCGTCGCGAGCTGAAACAGTTGAGCCCGGGCGCATTTGAGGTTAGACGGCAGCCATGGGGCTGAAGCACGAGATCCACCACGGCTTGGAGCCGGACCTGGCCAAGAAGGCCATCGACAAGGCCATGGAGGCGTACTCCGCGCGCTTCGCGGACTACAACCCGCGCTTCGAGTGGAAGTCCGACAGCCGTGGCGAGCTCGGCTTCAAGGCCAAGGGCGTCACCGTCGACGGCTCGATCGAGATCGTCGGGTCGAAGATCCTCGTCGACCTCGACGTCCCGTTCCTGCTCCGCGTCTTCAAGGGCAAGGCGATGGACGTGATCGACCGTGAAGTGAAGAAGTGGGTCGAGAAGGCCCGCAACGGCGAGATCTGAGATGCGCCCCCTCGCGGTCCTGGAGGAGCTGCTCGGCTCGCCGGACCGCGCCGCGCCCGAGCCGCTCCGGACCGACGACGTGGCCACCTGGTGGGCCGCGCACCGCGATCTCGCGAAGGACTGCGCGGCGCCCTGGGAGGCCGCCGTCCGCGGAGGCGCGCGGGCCGACCGGCTCGGCTTCGCGTTCGCGGCGGGCTACGAGGCCGCGCTCTGGCGGCTCCTCCCGGATCACGATCGCACCAAGTCCGCGGCGCTCTGCGCGACCGAGGCGGGCGGCGTGCATCCCCGCGCGATGAACACGCGCTTCGAGGGCGGCGGGCTTCACGGCGAGAAGACCTTCGTGACGCTGGGGACCCACGCCGAGGAGCTGCTCGTGCTCGCGCGGGAGGGAGGGGACGACGAGCGGCCCGCGCTGGCGCTCGTGCGCGTGTCGGCCGCCGCGGATGGCGTCGTCCTCACGCCGCTGCCCGCGACGCCTTTCGTTCCCGAGATCCCGCACGCGTCGGTGCGCTTCGACGGCGCGCGGGGCGAGCGCCTCGACGGCGACGGCTGGGCCGACCACGTGCGCCCCTTCCGGACGATCGAGGACATCCACGTGCACGCCGCCTTCCTGGCGTGGCTCGTCGCCGCGGGGCGGCGCTGGGGCTTCGCGCCCGAGCCGCTCGAGCGCGCGCTGTCGATCCTGCTCGGCCTCGAGGTCCTCTCGCGGGCCGACGCGTCGGCGCCCGCCACGCACCTCGCGCTCGCGGGGGCCATCGACGCGACGCGCGGGGTGGTCGACGCGTGCGACTGGGATCGCGCGCCCGAGATGGATCGGACCCGGTGGGAGCGCGACCGCCGGCTGCTCGACGTGGCCGGCAAGGCGCGCGCGGCGCGACGCGAGAAGGCGCGCGCGAGCGGACTCAGCGGGAGACGGGCGTGACCGAGGCCTCGAAGTTGAAGCGGGTCGCCTCGTCGTCTTCGCCGTAGCGGGTCACGTCCTCGGACTCCCACTGCTCGACGTCGAAGACGAGCTCGTGCTTGTCGATGCGCACGATGTCTCCCGGCTCGAGCGGGCGCTCCTCCGTCACGCGCTCTCCATTGACGAACGTGCCGTTGCGGGTGCGATGGTCGGTGATCCAGAAGGTGCCGCCGCGGAAGCGCACCGACGCGTGGCGGCGGCTCACCGTGTCCCGGTCGATGACCACGCTGACCACGTCCCGGTCGGAGGCCTTGCGGCCGATGACCGTCATCTCGCCGAGGTCGTGTCGCACGCGCCCTGTCGCTCCGGTGGTGTCCATCAGGTACGCCTTCGGCACGTCGACCGCCCGCCTCGGCGCGCTGGACGCGGGCGCCGCTCGGCGGCGGCGCATGAAGAAGAAGACGCCGAACGAGAGCGCGAGGAACGCGAGCGCCGCGGCGATGACCCAGGCGGGCGCCGCCGAAGAAGCGGGCTCCGCGCGCCCCCCCTCGACCGTCACGGGACCGTCGGCGCTCGCCGGCGCGTCGGGCGTCTCGGGCGCGGGCTGTGGCACCTCTGTCTGCGATTCGGCCGGCGCCTCCACGGGGGCGTCGGGGACGCTCGCCGCCTCGATGCGGTCGAAGGCCTGGTTGAGGGCGGCCGCCTCGAACACGCGCACGTACTCCCCGTCGGTGCGGCGCGTGACGCTCTCGATGACCCGGTAGTCGGCGTCTTCGGTGAACGCGATCCCGAACAGGCGCACGCCCGCGTCGGCGGCCGAGTCGGCCAGCCCCTCGGAGAGCCAGTCCTCGAGCTCCTCGTCGCGCTCCGCGTCTCCCGTGTCGACGCGGCCGTCGGTCAAGAAGACGATCGAGCGTCGAGTGCCCTCGCGGCCATCGGTCCGGAGATGGTAGAGGGCGCGCTCGATCGCGGCGGGCAAGTTCGTCCAGCGGCCGCGATAGGTGACCTCCTCGTCGAGCGCGCCCGCGAAGCGCTCCCGCGCGGCGTCGTCGGACGGCGCGAGCGGCACCACGAGGCGCGCGGTCTCGTCGAACACCAGCAGCGCGACCCGGGTGTCGGCCGCGCGTCGCTCGACGAAGCGCTGCACCGCGAGCAGCGCGAGGCTGTCCGGATCGTTGCGCCGCATGCTGCCCGAGTTGTCGACCACCACGACGACGTCCTCGGCCTCCTGCGCGGCCGGTCCGGCTTGGGCCTCGGCCGGGAGCGCGACGGCCCACAGGGTGGCCGTCCACACGCAGAAGCCGAGGAGGGCGGGGCGAGGCAGCATGGCGTGAGGAGAGAGTAATCCCCCCACGGCCGCGCGTCAGGTCAGGCCGAGACGGAGGAGCAGGCTGGCCGCGAAGGCGAGCATGCCGGCGCCCGCCGTGAGGTAGGCGAGGTGGCGCGGGCTGACGACCGGCTCGGCCATCACCGCCGGCGCGTCGGTCGCGTACATCGGCCGGCCGCGCCAGACCTCGGTGGCCGCCCCGTCGTCGAGCAGGTCGTCGTCCTCGAGCAGGCCGAGCTCGTCGGGCACCCGCGCGGCGGAGAGGCGCGGGAGATCGATCTCCGTCTTGGTGACCTCGAGGCTGCGCCGCAGGTCGGCCGCGATCGTCTCGAGGCGTCCAGCGACCGCGCCGGCGTCGCGGGGGCGCTCCTTCGGGTCCTTCTCGAGGAGGGCCGAGACCAGGAGATCCAGCTCCGCGGGCACCGGCGCCCACGGCGCGGCCTGCCGGAGCCTCGGGGCGGGGCGGGTGACCTGCGCGCGGAGCGTCTCCATCGGGTCGCCCGTCTTGAAGGGCGGCTCCCCCACGATCATCTCGAAGATCAGCAGGCCCAGGGCGTAGAGGTCGGTGGTCGGGCCGAGCGGCTTCCGGGTGGCGGCCTCCGGGCTCATGTAGACCGGCGTCCCGAGCACGCGGTTGACCCCCGTCAGCGGCTCCCACTCGTCCTCGTCGTCGACCAGCTTGGCGATCCCGAAGTCGAGCACCTTGACCGTTCCGTCCTCGCACAGGAAGACGTTGGCGGGCTTCAGATCCCGATGCAGCACGCCGGCCTCGTGCGCGGCGCGCAGCCCCTTGGCGATGTCGGCCGCGATGCGCAGCGCCTCGGTCAGCGGCAGCTGCGGGCCCCGCGAGAGCCGCTCGAGCAGGCTCTCTCCCTCGAGCTTCTCCATGGCGATGTAGTGCTCGCCGCGGTCGGACCCGAAGTCGAAGAGCGTGACCACGTGCGGGCTGTGGATCCGCCCGGCCGCGCGCGCCTCGCGGGCGAAGCGCTGGGCGGTCACCGCGTCGGTCCGCCGGTCGGGGCGGATCACCTTCAGCGCCACCCTCCGGTCCAGCCCGATCTGCTCCGCCACGTAGACCTTGCCGATCCCCCCCTGTCCGAGCAGGCCCAGCACCTGGTAGCGACCCGCCACCGTGCGTCCGCTGAGGGTCTGCTGCGCCGGGAGCCGCCAGTCGGAGGGTTCGTGCGTCATGGTGTGAGCTTCCGCAACAGCCGTGCCACGATCCGGACGGGCGAAACGGCCGCGTTCGGGCCCCGGGAGGGGTCGATCCACCCCGGAGATCGGAACACCGGATGCGGTCGGTGGCCAGCCAGGCGGCCGGTGCTCGCGCCCTCGGCGCGTCAGGCGACGGGCACGCTGAGCACCGGACAGCGGCTGCTCCGCAGGACGCGCTCGGTGTGGCTGCCCGCGATGACGTCGCCCACCGAGTCGTGTCCGCGCGTGGCCATGACGACGAGGCTCACGCCCTCCGCCTCCTTCGCCAGCGCCGCCTCGAGCGGCGCGTCCACGGTCCGCCGGATCCAGGTCCAGCCCGGGCGCTCCGGGGTCTCGGGCCACTCCGTGGGCGCGCCGACCCGCAGGAGGTGGATCTCGGCCTGCTCCACGCCGGCCATGTCCAGGATCCACGCCGCGCGCTCCACCGCCTGAGCCGCCTCCTCCGCGTCGCCGATGGGGACGAGGACGCGCCGCAGATCGATCGACCCCGAGGCCTCGTCCACGAAGCCCTTCACGTCGGTGCGGAGCAGGAGCGAGGGGACCCGCAGGTTGTTCGCGATCCCCTCCGCGTAGCTCTCGTGCAGGATTCGCGCGATCGGACTGCGGTCGTGCGTGGCGGCCACGATCAGGTCGGGGGCGAGCCCACGGAGCGCGTCGAGCACCGCGTCCGAGGTGTCCTCGAGGCAGCAGTCGGCCACGAGCCGCTCGTAGGTGAGCCCGCCGTCGTCGCCCCAGCGCGACAGGAGCGCGCCAGCGTCGGGCATGCGGGCCGCGAAGCTGGGATCGTCGCCCGCGTGGACGGACACGAGCCTCGCGCCGGCCCGACGAGCGAGCGCGGTAGCGTGCGCGAAGGCGAGGTGTTCGTCGCTCGACGCGTTGGTGGGGTGGGCGATCGTGGTCATGGGCTCTCTCCTCGGGGCTACGGGTGCACGCCGCCGCGTGCCGAGGCGTCGGAGCGCGAGGTGCGCACGCCGACGAACACCGCAAGTCGCGGACCAGCCGAGCAACCCGCGTGGGGAGGGGCAGATAGGCTCTCGGCGGAGGCTCCACGGCGTCCCGGTGGTGCAGCCCCCGTTGCGTGTCGTTTCAGAGATCTCGCGCCGACCCGGCCACCACACGACGAGCTCGCCGAGGGCCGTCCGCGGAGGACGACGTTTTCGCTTGCGCGAGATCGCCGCTCGCGCCTCACGATGCGGGCAGATGTTCTTCCTCCGACCTCCGACCGACGAGCGGATCTTCGAGCTCCTGCGGGGGCTCGAGGGGGCCGAGCTCACCTACCTGGATCAGGGGATCACGCGCGAAGACCTCGAGGCGGCGCCGCCGGGTTTTCGCCTCGATCGCTACGGGACCGAGCTCGGGCGGGGGCGGGCCCTGTTCGAGCGGGCGTGCGCCGCGCTCTCGCGCATCGAGAACTACCCGCGCTCGTTCACGCGCATCGTGCGCGGACCTGGCGAGCTCGCGCCGGGATCGATGTTCGCGACGCTCGCGTTTCACTTCGGGTTCGTCTCGGCGCACCCATGTCGGGTCCTCTACTTGCAGCGAGAGCGCGACCGGTTCGCGTTCGGCTTCGGGACGCTGCCGGGACACGCCGAGAGCGGCGAGGAGCGCTTCCGGGTGTCGATCGTCGACGACGTCGTCCGCTACGACGTGCAGGCCTTCTCGCGCCCGCACGGCTTCTGGTCACGCCTGGGGGCGCCCGTCGCTCGCTTCTATCAGGTCCGCTTCCAGCGCGAGACGGTGGAGACGATGCGCGCGCTCTGCGCCGAGCCCGCGTGAGGCTACCGGCACGGATGGTGGGCGGGCGGAGCACGGAGCTGCAGGCGGCCCGCGGCCCACACCAGCGCGCTCTCCCCCCAGAGGAGCTGCAGCGCGCGGCATCGGCCTCCCGAGAGGGCGGGTGTGTGGAGGGCGAGTCGATCGCCGAGCTCGCTGAAGACGTGCAAGTCGTCTCCGTCGCGGGTCGCTGCGACCACCGCGCCGTGGAGGCGCGCGCCGCGTAGACGCTCCAGCCGCTCGACGTCCCACAAGCCCACGACGCCGTTGGCGAAGCCCACGACGAGCGTCCCGCCGGGGCCTTCGGCGACGAGCGTGACGGGGACGGTCTCCGTGTTCGGCAGCCGCAGCGCGCCGTCGTCACGCGTGACCGCGCCGTCCTCGGCCCCCGACCATCGGCGGCCCTCGAGCACGGCCGAGAGCGTCTGCGCGCTCGAGTCGGCCGCCTCGGCCTCGTCGCGTCGCCACAGGGGCGCGCCCGACGCCACGTCCCAGAGGCGCAGCGTCGCGTCGTCGCTGGCGGTCAGGGCGCGTCTCCCGCCATCGACGAAGGTGATCGCGTTGACCTCTCCCCGGTGGCCGTCGAGCAGGGTGGGGGGACCCGCGCCGTCCCAGATCCTGGCCCGGTCGTCCGCGCTCGCGACCCCCACCGCGGCGCCGTGCACCGCGACCGAGTAGGCGCGCGCGCCCGCCTGGTGGCGCGCCGTGGCCTCTCCCGACCCCGGATCGACCGCCCAGACGCCGCCCATCAGATCGGTGGCCAGGAGCACCTCGTCCCGGGCGTGCCACGTCAGGTCCAGGAGATCCGCCGGGAGCGTGGCCAGAGGGCGCGCGGCTCCGTCGAGGACGATCGAGATCTGCGGTCCCGCGGCGACGGCCCAGCCCGGCCCCGGCGTGGGGGCGATGCCTCGCAGCGCGGCGCCGGCCACCGGCACCACGCCCTCGATCAGCCCGCTCGAGAGGCCGCAGGTGTAGAGGGAGCCCCCGCTGCTGCCCGCGTAGACGCGGTCCCCGTCCAGCGCGAGGCTGAAGAGGAGCCCCCGGTTCGTGGCGAAGGACTGGGTGCGCGCGAGGCTCGGGAGAGCGAAGCGCGTGACGGAGTGCCCGTGGCTGACGAGCAGGGCGTCGTCGGTCGCGATGAGCCTCCGCGCGTCCACCCCGAAGTCCACGCGGCGCAGGTGCCGACCGGTCGAGAGCTCGAAGACGTGCAACGAAGACTGCGTGCCCATGAACGCGAGGTCGTGCCGGGGCGCCGCGGCGACCGAGAGGCCGAGCCGGTCGGGCGGCGCCTCGCGGTGTGGGGCCAGCAGCCGATCGCGGTGGAAGACGAAGACCCCGGACGCCGCGGTGGTGACGGCCACGAGGCGCGCGCCCACGTCCGCCGCCACGAGGAGGCTCCCGTCGACGTCACGCGGCGAGCCGGCGGTGTCTCCCTCGCGCAGCACGTACAAGCCCGGGCCGCAGCCCGCGAGGACCGTCCCGGGGGCGAGCCACCGCGCGAAGCGACAGTCTCCCTCGAGCGGCCAGCGCGCGACGACGCGTCGGGCGCCGGGGTCGTACACCGCGATCACGCTCTGTGACGTGGCGAGCGCGAGCCGGCCGTCCGTGCCCACGTCGATGGCGCGCACGTCGAGGCCCACCGGCTCCGCGTGGAGGACCTCCCCGTCAGCGGCGAGCGCGACGAGGCGGCCCTCCGTGTCGCTCAGCCACAACTCGCCGTCGGCCCCGCGGGCCAGGCTCGCGCTCCCGCCGAGCGTCGGACCGAACGCCTCTGCCTCGCCCCGACCGTCGAGCCTCACCCGGAGCGCGGGCTCGCGCACGCGCCCGATCAGCGCGCGATCCCCGACCACCACGAGCGAGCGCGGGCTCCGCTGACGGACGCCCTGCGCGATCACCCGCGTGCGCTCGCCCTGCGTGACCCGGAGCGCGCCGCCCCAGTCGACGCTCACGATCGCCCCGTCGTCGGTCAGGGCGAGCGCGGTCACCTGGTCCTCGTGCTCGACCACGCCCTCCACCTCGCCCGTCCGGGTGTCGACGCGCAGCACCCGGCCCGTCTGGCTCGCCAGGTAGACGGCGCTCTCCCCGGCGTCGAGGGCGGCTTCGTAAGCCACGCCTCCGAGCTCACGGTGGAACGAGAGTGGGTCGTCGCGCATCTCGTCCACGAGCGCACGAGCGGTGAGGTCGTCGTCGGACTCGAGCGCTGCGCGCGCCATCGCGAGGGCCCGGAGCGGGTCGCCGCGCAGGTACTGGCCCCGCGCGCCCGCCGACAGGAGGCGGACCCGATCGCGCTCGGTGCGCGCCCGCGCCTCGGCCTGCGTCCGCGCGCGCTCGTCCAGCGCCCACACGCTGACGAGGCCGGCGAGGACGACCAGCACGGCGGCGAGCGCGAGCACGGCGCGTCGGATCCGCCGCTGCCGTACGGCTCGCGCGCGAGCCGCGACCGAGCGCGTCACCAGGCGCCGCGCCTCCTCGGAGAGCCGGTCCGGGAGCGAGGCGAGCGCGCGCTCGCCGTCTCGCAGGGCATCCCCGCTCAGCAGGCCGTCGTCGGTCGCGCCGCTCGCGATCCACTGCTGGGCCGCCAGCTCGAGCTCCCGCAGCCGGACGAACGCGACGTCCGACTCCTCGAGCCAGCGGCGCAGGCGGGGCCACGAGTCGAGCAAGGCCTCGTGCGCGAGCGCGACGAGGTCGGACTCGTCCCGCTGCAAGAGCCCCTCCTCGAGCAGCCGATCGAGCAGCGGCAACGCCTGCAGCCCGAGCTCCTCCGCGAGCTCTTCGGCCGCCACCTGCGCGAGGCGCCGCTCCTGGGTGACGAGCCGGAGCAGCAGGCGTCGCGTCAGCTCGAGGCGCGGCTTGTCGAACGCGTCGATCACGCGGTCGGCGTGCGTCGCGAGCGCTCGGCTCGGGTCGGAGAGCGCGTCGGTGACCGCGCGGGGGATGGTGCGCGTCTCCGGGTCGCGCTCGCGCCAGGCCTCTCGCATGGCGAACTGGAGCAGCGGGAGCGCGTTGGGGCGCCCACCGAGGGATCGACCGAGGCGCGCGGCGGCCTCCTCGTCCTCGAGCCGATAGCCGACCCGCGCGAGCGGCTCGCGCACCATCTCGGCCAGATCCTCCGCGTCGGGTTGCCGAAGGAAGAGCGCGCTCGCGAGCACGCGGGACTGGGTCTCGCCCCACGGGATGCGCCCGAGCGCGTCGTCGCGGAGCGCCCAGACCAAGCTCACCTCGCCGTCCGCCTCCGCCGCCTCGAGGCAGGCCGCGACGAAGGGCTCCGCGTCCTCGTTGGCCGCGCCGCGCCCGACCAGCGCCTCGAGGTCGTCCATGACCACGACCACGCGCCGCTCCGTCTCCTTCGCGAGGCCGCGCAGCAGATCGGGGACCCGCGTGGGCTCGCGCTCCAGCGTCCAGGCGAGAGCGCCGACGTCCATGGCCGACTCGCGGAGCATGTCGAGGGGGCGCGCGGTGTCGGGCAGCGTGGCGTCGGCGCCGCGGATCTCCGAGGGCTCGAGCGCCGAGGACCAACCCTCGAGGGCGGTCGCGAGGGCGTGGAACGGGCGCGGCCCCGCGCGCAGGCTGAGCACCTCGATCGCGTGCCGCTCGCGCAAGCGGGAGATGGTGGCGGCGACGAACGAGGTCTTGCCGACGGATGGCGGGCCCACGACGACGAGCAGGCCATCGAGGGCCAGCAGCTCGAGCCCCGTGCGGAGCGCCTCGTCGCGGCCGGCGAAGCTCGACGCCGTCGCGCGATCGTAGGGGGAGAGGCCGGGGAACGGACACGCCTCCGCGCGCTCGACCGCGCTCGGTCCCTCCGGGTCGAGCAGCGCGACCAGCTCCGTCGCGGTCGGTCGGGCGGCCGGATCCTTCTGCACGCACGCCTCGAGGATCTCCACCACCTCCCGGGGGAGCTGCTTCGCCTCCGCGCTCAAGCTCACCGTGTCCGCCGACTTCGCGGCGAGGCGCGCGTGCTCCGACAGGCGGGGGAGGAGGTGCCGCTGGGTCAGCAGCGCGTGGGCGACCACGCCGAAGGCCCAGACGTCGGTCGGCGGGCCATCGGCGGAGTCCCACTGCTCGGGCGCCATGTAGCGGGGCGTTCCGATCACGGAGAGCCCGTCGCCCTCTCCCCCGCGGAGCGCGAGCGCCTCGTCGTCGACCTGGAGTCGGCGCGTGATGCGGGCGATGCCGAAGTCGAGCACCCGGGTGCGGCCGTCTTCGCCGAGCAGGATGTTGCCCGGCTTGAGATCCCGGTGGGTGACCCCGACCGCGTGGGCCGCCGCGATGGCGGCCGCGATCTCGCGCATCACGCGCAGCCCCTCGTGCAGCGGGAGCGGCCCCTCTCGCAGCGCCTCGGCGAGGGTTCGCCCGCGCACGTACTCGAGCGCGATGTAGACGCGGCCCTCGTGCTCGCCGACGTCGTAGAGCGTGACGATGTTCGGATGCGTCAGGTTGGCGGTGGCGCGGGCCTCGTGAGCGAGCTGACGCTGGGCGCCGGCCCGCTCCCCGAGGTCCTGGCCCACGACCTTGAGCGCGACCACCCGGCCCAGGCGGACGTCGCGGGCGAGGTAGATCTCACCCATCCCTCCGCGCGCCAGCGGTCTGATGACGCGGTACGGACCCAGCTGGGTCTCCGGACTCGAGCGCTCGTCTACCACCAACCGGGATCGAGGATAGACCGCGAGGCCGCGAGGGCGCCATGACGCAGGATGCCCCGCTCGCCGCAGGCGCCGCTCAGCGGACGATCTCGATCTGGTAGCTGCCGCACTCGGTGTTCGAGGTGGCGTAGACGCGCACGTAGACCTGCGCCGGCCAGACGGTGTCGCGGGTGGACAGCTGCCCCGCGCCCTCTTCGCCGGTCGCGGTGGTGTCGGTGAACGACCACTCCGTGATGTTGGTCGCCATGTCGGAGGAAGCGGCGCCGCAGCCCGCCACCGATCCGCACGCGGTCCGGATCTCGAGGCGGTAGGCGTCGTTCGTGTTGCGGAGGAACCGCACCGCGGGCGCGCCGACGCCCTCCATCGAGGTGGGGACGGCGCCGTCCAGCGGAGCGCCGCCATCTCCTGCGCCGCCGTCTCCTGCGCCGCCATCGGAGGGAGCCACACCCGCGTCGCGGGGAGGCGCGCTCTCGGGCGGGAACGCGACGCGCAGCCACTGCGCCCCGCCCACCCGCTCGATGTGGCCCTCCTCGGAGGTGAACGAGTCTCCCGTCGCGAGCGCGCCCACGTCGGTCGCGGTCTGACAGGTGCCCGCGTAGCCTCGCTCGGCGCAAGGCTCGATCGGGCCGCCGCCGGAGTCGCGCGGCGGGGGCGGGGTGACGCTTCCGTCGAGCCTCGACGTCCCGCCGTCACCGCCGCGCGCGCAGGCCGCCAGGAGCGCGACGGCCGCAACGGTGATTGCGACGTGAGCGCCGACCCTCGATCGCCTGCCGTACATCATGACCTCGGCACACAAGCTATCACGGGCCCCCTCGGGGCTGAAGTCTACCGGAGGTAGGCGCCGCAGCGCGCGTCGCCGTCCTCCACGTCCGGGCCGCTAGCCGGGCCGAGCGGGAAACGCGAGCGATCACAGAGCGCGGCGAAGAGATCGAGGATCTCCTGGGTCATCTCCGGGCCCGTCGGCCCGCGGACCTGACGGCTCATCGGCGAGCCGGGCTGGCCGTTGAGGATCTTCAGCCAGTCCTCGTAGGCCTTCTGCCGGGCGTGCGAGCCCAGCGAGTAGGCGCCGCCGCCGAAGAGCATGCCGGTCCCGTCCGCGCCGTGGCAGCTCGCGCAGCGCTCGGCGTAGAGCGCCGCCCCTCGCTCCGCGTCCCCGCCGGGGAGGAGCGCGTAGTGTCCGGCCTCGGGGGTGGTGAGGGTGAACAGGTCGTCGGGGTGCGGGAGCGCCCGGTCGCGCACGCCGACCACGAAGCGCGCGACCGACTCGAGGGCCTCGCGGTCCAGGACCGAGCCGAAGGCGGGGAGCGCGGCGTCCCCCCGCTCGAGCCGGTCCGCCAGCTCGCTCGCGCTGCCCGTGGTGGCGAGCAGGTTCGCGTCGAGCACGAACTCGCGGTTCATGTGGTCGGGCCCGTAGATGCCCGCGCGGCCGCGCAGGTCCCAGCCGAAGAGGTTCTTGAGCCGGTTGTCGTGGCCCTCGGCGGGGAGCGGGCGTCCGTCGCCGAAGGTCAGCGTTCGCCCGGCCGCGTCTTCGTCCGCGCCGTGCCGCCAGTCGTCGAAGAGCCGACCGCCCCGTCCGTCGTCGACGGCCGTCGAGGGGCGCTCCGCGACGGCGGGAGCGGGCGCCTCCCCACCGCAGGCGAGGAGCAGACAGACCGACGAGACGAGCCCGAGAGCGCGGTTTGTGAGAATCATTCTCGGCTTCTTCCACAGCCGTCACCGCCTGGCAACTCGGCGCGCGATGGCGGACGCGATCGGCGCGCGGCATGCTCCGCGCGTGTCGGTCCTGGATGCACAGCAGCTCACGCGCACGTATGGCGTGCGAACGGTCCTCGGCGGGGTGTCGCTCACCATCACGGCGGCCGATCGGGTCGGGCTGGTGGGGGCGAACGGGTCGGGCAAGTCGACGCTCGGGCGGATCCTCGCCGGGGTGGAGGAGCCGGACACCGGGCAGGTGGTGCGGCGGCGCGACGTGCGGGTGGGGTATCTCCCGCAGGAGCCGATCTTCGAGGGCGACCCCACCGCGCGCGAGGCGGCGCTGAGCGGGCTGACGCGCTGGCTCGAGGCGAAGGAGACGCACGACGCGGCGAGCGCGCGCCTCGCGGCCGGCGACGGCGACGCGGACGCGCTCCTCGAGCAGCAGGCGGAGGCGGCCGCGCAGATCGAGCGGCTCGGGGGCTGGGACCGCACGCACGCGGCGGAGGCGATGCTCGAGAAGCTCGGCGTGCGCGAGCACGGCCAGCGGGTCTCGTCGATGAGCGGCGGGGAGCGGCGGCGGGTCGACCTGGCGCGCTTGCTCGTCTCGCGCCCGGACGTGGCCATCCTCGACGAGCCGACCAACCACCTCGACGTCGACACCATCGAGTGGCTCGAGGGGCACCTGCAGAACGAGCAGCCCGGCGCGCTGCTCCTGATCACCCACGACCGCTTCTTCCTCGACCGCGTGGTCAAGCGCACGGCGGAGCTCTCGGGGGGCGAGCTGCGGATCTACGAGGGCGGCTACGAGGCCTACCTCGAGGCGAAGGCGGAGCGCGAGGCGTTCGAGCACCGGGTGGAGAAGAACCGGCAGAACTTCCTCCGTCGCGAGCTGGACTGGCTGCGGCGGCAGGCCCCGGCCCGCACGACCAAGCAGAAGGCGCGCACCGATCGCGCGCACGACGCGCTGTCGAAGGACGGGCCCCGGCTCTCGAAGGACGTCGCGCTCCACGTCGAGAGCGTGCGCACGGGCAAGACGGTCTTGGAGATCGAGGCCCTGCGGCTCGACGTGCCCGGTCGCACGCTGGTCGACGACCTGACGCTCACGCTCTCCCCTGGGGAGCGCGTCGGGATCGTCGGCCCGAACGGCGCGGGCAAGACGACGCTCCTCCGCGCGGTGCTCGGGGAGCACCCGCCCGCGAGCGGCAAGATCACGCTGGGCCAGAACACGCGCATCACCTACTTCGGCCAGGCGCGCGAGGGGCTCGACGAGGACGCGACCGTGCTCGAGAACGTGGCCGGCGGCCGGCAGCGCGTGACGGTGGGCGACCGCGACATGGACGCGCGCGGGTACCTGGAGCGCTTCCTCTTCGACTACGAGCAGCAGAAGCAGCCGGTCCGCGTGCTCTCGGGCGGGGAGAAGGCGCGCTGCCTGCTCGCGAAGCTCCTCCTGACGCCGGCCAACCTGCTCATCCTCGACGAGCCCACGAACGATCTCGACGTGCCCACCCTGGCCGCGCTCGAGGAGATGCTGATCGAGCTGAACGGCACCGCGCTGGTGGTCACGCACGATCGCTGGTTCCTCGACCGGGTGGCCACCGCGACGCTCGCCTTCGAGGGCGACGCGAAGGTCGTGCGCTACCCCGGCGGCTACACGACGTACAAGGCGTTGCGCGGCGAGCGGGCCGAGGCCGAGAGCGCGGCGCTGAGCGCCGACAAGGCCGAGAAGAAGAAGCGCGCGCCGAAGGCGAAGAAGAGCGGCCTGACGTACGGCGAGCGCATCGAGCTCGAGGGGCTGATGGACGTCATCGCCGAGGCCGAGGAGAAGGTCGGCGCGCTCGAGACCCGGCTGGCCGACCCCAAGCTCTACGAGGGCGGCGGAGACGAGGCGGCGCAGCTCGCCCGCGACCTCGACGCGGCCAGGGCCGAGGTCGAGGCGAAGATGGCGCGCTGGGAGCTGCTCGAGACCAAGAAGGCCGAGAGCGCCTGACTACAGGTTGCCCTCGAAGACGACCTGGATCGTCACCTCGGCGCCCGTGTCGTCCTCGACGATCACCGCGCTCGAGGTGGTGTCGAGGACGTAGACGACCTTGTCGTCGGGCATGACGAGCTCGTCTTCGACGTCGATGTCGACCGGCACGATGATGACGTCCCGACCCTGACGCCGCTGGCGTCGAACCCGGCGCCGTACCCGGGCCCTCGCTCTGCGCCTCGCCCGTCGCGCGCGCCTGCGCCACCGACGCCGCTCGCGCCGATCCCGACGTCGCTCGCGTCGTCTCTCGCGCCGCTCCCGGCGTGGCTGCGCGTCGGCGCTCGAGGGGAGGAAGAGCGCCCCGAAGGCCGCGGCGAAGAGCCCCAGCGCCTCACGGCGCCCGAAGTCGTCGTGGTCGTCCATGGACCGAGGATAGCGCCAACGCGCCTGTTTTTTGAGGCCTCGGGGGCAGGCGATCAGAATCGGGAATCTCTCCCCGTCCCTCGAATGTCGGAGCCGTCGCCGTGTCACGCCTCGCCCCATGTCTGATCGCCTCGCTCGTCCTCGGCTGCGGCGCCTCGCCGCCCAGCGGGAGCGCGACGCCGCGGACCGAGAGTGGCGCGGGCGAGGTGGTCGGGGAGCGAGCGTGCCCGTGCGCCAGTGAGAGCGGGGCCGGATGCGAAGCGTCGGGGACGGACACGAGCACGGCGACGAGAACGTGCACGAACACGCGAGCGGAAGCGGTCGCGGAAGCGGAAGCGGAAGCGGAAGCGGAGGCGGTCGCGGAAGCGGAAGCGGAAGCGGTCGCGGTCGCGGTCGCGGTCGCGGAAGCGGAAGCGGAAGCGGAAGCGGTCGCGGTCGTGGTCGCGGAAGCGGAAGCGGAAGCGGAAGCGGAAGCGGAAGCGGAAGCGGAAGCGGACGCGGACGCGGACGCGGACGCGGACGCGGACGCGGAAGCGGAAGCGGAAGCGGAAGCGGACGTGGTCGCAGGGAGCGGGGAGACGTCCGAAGGGACGCGGACGAGCACGCGCGCAGAGCCGGCGCCGGCCTCGAGCGCAGACGCGACGGCGCTCGACCCCGGTGCCGCTCTCTCCCCCGCGGTGATCGCGCACGCCCGTGAGATCGCTTCGCGCCGGACCCGGCACGAGGACGTGTTCATCAAGGTCGGCGACTCCGCGACCGTGAACCGGGCGTTCATGCAGTGCTTCTCCGACGACGACGAGATCGCGCTCGACGGGCGCGATGCGCTCCGCCCACTGATCGACCGTGTGCGAGCGACGCGGGTGCGCGGGACCGACTCGTTCCGGCGTGAGAGCCGGGCCGCGGGCGTGGGCTGGAGCGTGTATCGAGTCTTGTCGGGCCCCTCGTCCGCGCTCGCCGAGGAGGTGCGCGCGATGTCGCCGCGCTACGCGCTCGTGATGTTCGGAGGCAACGACGTCGAGACGGGCAGCTTGCGACGCTACGAGAGCCGGATGAACGAGCTGGTGGATCGGCTGACGCGCTGGGGCGTGGTGCCGATCCTCTCGACGATCCCGCCGCGCAACGACGACCCCGAAGCGGACCAGCAGGTCCCGCGCTTCAACGCGGCGCTCCGCGCGCTCGCCGACGAGCGGCGCCTGCCGCTGGTGGACCTGCACGCCGCGATGCTCGCGCAGCCGGACCGGGGCCTCGCCTCGGACGGCGTGCATCCGAGCGCGCCCGTGCGCGGCGGCCGGGCGCACGGCTGTGACCTCACGGCGGAGGGCCTCGAGCACGGGCAGAACGTGCGCAATCTGCTGAACCTGCAGATGATCGCCGCGCTCCGGGCCGCGCTCGCCGACTGAGCCGTCCGGATTCGCCACAGCCGGTCAGAACGTCACGCCGGGACGCCGGCTCGCCCTGCCCGGCGCGCTGGCGCGGGCCTCGCACTCTCTCGACTCCGGGTGGAACCAACCTCGAACGGAAGAGAAAGAGAGACCCATGACCGACGAACGCATCAGTGAAAACCGAGCGCGATTCACCGACATCCTCGACAGCTTCGACGACGCGATGCTCGTCACCCGCGATCGAGGCGGCGCCCCGCGTGCGCGACCGATGCACATCGCCAAGCGGACCGTGGACGGCGATCTCTGGTTCGCGACGAGCGACGAGAGCGGGAAGATGAGCGAGCTGGAGCAGGACCCCCGCGCCGCGGTGACCCTGCAGTCGAAGGACGCCTTCGTCTCGATCACCGGCCGCGGCCAGGTGGTGCGCGACCGAAGCGCCATCGAGGAGATCTGGAGCCCGGCGATGAAGGCGTGGTTCCCCGAAGGCAAGGACGACCCGAACCTGACCGTGCTCCGCTTCCGCGCCGAGCGCGGCGAGTACTGGGACATGCGCGGGATGAACAAGATCAGCTACGTGTACGAGGCCGCGAAGGCCATCGCGAAGGGTGAGCGGATCGAGTCGGAGCGAGAGCACCACGGCGAGCTCTCCCTCTGACCTCCACCCGAGGCCCGTATGCCCGAGCCGCGGGGGCCCCAGCGCCCCGTCGCTGGGGCGGCTCCCCGCCCAGCCCCTCCTCCTGGCTCCGCCGGCGGCTCCTCGTCAGAGAGCGAAGGAGCACCGCACGGGCTCGGCATCGTAGCCCTCGGTGTGCACCGTCACCTCGGAGACCGCCGCGTCGAGCAGTGGGCCCAAGCCGCTCAGCGGCCGAGGCGGTTGGTGCGGCGGGCGAGGGAGGCGAGGTCGTCGAGCGCGCCGGCGACGTGGTCCTCGCGGTCCATGGTGTGGAGCGACCACGGGAGGCGCCACGACCAGTTCTGCGGGCCGACGGTGTTGGGCGTGTTGATGCGCTCTCGCAAGCCGAAGACGTCTTGCACGGGCAGGAGGGCCAGGTGGCTCGGGCTCGCGAGGAGGGTCTCCAGCAGGGCGCGGTGCACATGGTGGTTGTAGGAGACGGCGAGATCCTCCGGCACGTCGCCGAGTCCCGGGATCTCGCGGATGGCCGCGCGCTGATGGTCGGGCAGCGCCTCCCACCAGACCGCGGTCGTCTCCGTGTCGTGCGTACCGTTGGTCGCGACGCTGAGGGCCGGCCACTCCTCCGGCGGTCGGAACCGACCGTCGCGCTCCTCCCAGCGGAGGACGCGGAAGCCGGGGATGCCCAGCTGCGCGAGCGAGTGGCGGACGAAGTCGGGGATCACCCCGAGGTCCTCGGCGATGAGCGCCGCGCCGGCCTCCGCGAACGCCGCGAGCACCGCCTCGCCCTGCGCGCGCTGCGCGGGCTCGACGCCCGGGACGAAGTACGGCTCGGCCCCGTCGATCGGGCGGTGGTACGTGCGGTAGAGCCCGACGACGTGGTCGATGCGGACCAGGTCGAAGAGGCGCGCCGCGTGCTCGCCGCGGCGACGGAAGAGCGCGAAGTCGTCAGCCGCGATGCGATCCCAGCGATAGGGCGGCAGGCCCCAGTCCTGACCGGTCGCGCTGAAGGCGTCGGGGGGCGCGCCGACGGTCGCGTCGAAGCGGTAGAGGTCCTGGTTGCCCCACACGTCCGCGCTGTCCTCGGCGACGAGGAAGGGCTCGTCTCCGCCGAGCGAGATGCCGAGCGATCGCAGCGACGCGCGCGCCTCTTCGAGCTGTCGGAACGCGATCCACTGCACGAACTCGTAGAAGGCGATCTCCTCGGCGTGCGCGCGCCGGGCCTCCTCGACGGCCTCCGGGGCCTTGCTGCGCAGGGCCTCCGGCCAGGCGCGCCAGCTCTGCGGGTAGTGCTCTTTCAGGCAGCGGAAGAGCGCGTAGTCCGACAGCCAGTGCGCGTGCGCCTCCTTGAAGCGCGCGAGGTCCGCGCGGCGCTCGCTCGAGGCGTCCTCGCCGAAGCGGGCGAAGCAGCGCTCGAGCCACCGCTTCTTCAGCGGCCGCACGATGTCGTGTCGCACCGCGCTCGCGCCCCGGGCCGCGCGGAGCCAGCCGCGGTCCTCGGTGGAGAGGGCCGTGCGACCGCCGAGCGCCTCCATCTCCGGGATCTCATCGATGGAGATGTAGAGCGGGTCGAGCGCGAATGCGCTGATGGGCGAGTAGGGGCTCTCCTGGCCGGGCGACGGCTCGAGGAGCGGAAGCGTCATCAGCACGCGCATGCCCGCGCGCTCGAGGAGCGGGGCGAAGCGAGTGAAGTCGGGTAGCTCGCCGACGCCCCAGTCCGAGGCGGATCGGATGGAGAACAGGGGGCAGAGCATTCCCGCCAGACGGCGGTGCGTGACGGGCTTCTCGGTCGCGGACATCTCGGACGCGCCTCTCGGGTGAGGCGCGACGATACGACGTTTGGCGCGGGAGGCAACGGGGTGGCTTTCTTGTTGGAGGGTCTGAACGCAGACCCTCCAACGGGCGAAGCGCCCATGGGGCCCCCCTCCGACCTACGGCGGGTCGCGCGCTCCGCACGCTTGGCCGCCGACTCAGCGAGAGGTCGTGTGCCTCGAATGCGCACTACATGAGCGGGTACGCGAGGGAGACGCGCGAGCCCCCGATCTCATCGCGCCAGCCCAGCTGATGGCGCTCCGGGGGAGGCACCCACGTGGGGGTCGGCCCACGGCTGCTCGAGTCGCCGTACTCCGCCAGCTCCTCCCGCACACAGCCCCCGACCGACACCCCTCGCAGCGCCACCCGCAGCGCCTGCTCGGCCGTCATCTCGGCCCCCACGTGGGGGCGCGCCTGGTCAACCAGCCGGCGCGCCTCCTTCTCCTTGAAGCTCAGCGCCTCGAGCATCTGGAACACCTCGGCCAGCACGCGCGCCTTCCTCGGCTCCACTCTCGGCGAGCCATACGCGGACCCATCCGTGTTCTCGAAAACGACGTGCTCGAACACGAAGCCCGTGGACCAGGTGCCGCGGATGACGATCTTCCCTTCGTGCGCGACCCCGTGATGGGTCGAGCACAAGAGAACGAGCCGCTCCGGATCGTGACTGCCGCCCTCGGACTTCGGGTCGCAGTGGTGCACGTCGCAGCTCGTGTTCTTGCAGCCGGGCACCGCGCAGACGCCGCCGTGGCGGCGCACCACGGCGCGGCGCACCGCGGGCGGGATCACCTGGCTCGCCCGCTCGTAGCCGGCCGAGATGTCGACGCGGCCGATGATCTGCGCGTCGCACTCGGCCACCTCCACCACCTCGGGCCCGACCGGAACCTGCTCGCCGTTCGCGTCCTGGGTGGCCGCCTTGCAGCACTCGCACACCGTCAGCGCGATCTGGTGCCGACTCCGCGTCTCGTCCGCGCCGCCGCCGCCCGCGAGAAAGCTCGACGCGAGCAGCTCGATGAACGCGTCGTCGTCCAGATGCGTGCCGCCGCTCTCCTTGCGCAGCACGTCGCGCGCTTGCCGCAGCAACGCATACGCGGAGGGCGAGAGGTTCAAGGTGACCCGCTTGCGCTCGAGCTCTGGCCGCGTCGGATCGCTCGGCCGGTCGCCCGGCTTCTTGCCCGAGGTCATGCGCTCGATCTGCGACGCGGTCTTTCCGTCGGCGACCTCGAGCCACTCGGCCTCCGTCTCCGCGTCGGCCACGCGGGTCAGCTCGCGCACCGCCGAGTAGACGAGGTCGCCCGCCGCGAACGCGGCGCTGAGCTTCGGCAGCTCATCGAGCCGCTCCGCGACGCGCACTCGCTCCTCGGTCGCGCGGCCTGAGCAGCCGAACCACCGCTCGGCGTGCTCGCGAAAGCTGGCGAAGCCGTAGAGGTCGCGGACCTTCAGGCGGAAGCCGCAGAGGAACCACTGACAGAGCTCGAAGTCGCTCGCCGCGCGCAGGCGCCCGAGCAACCTCCGCGTCTCATCGGCCACCTGGCGAGACGTGTCTGCCGACGGACACTCTTTCGATGAATGCCCCCATGCAAATCATCTAGCACGTGCGACGTGTTGCGCGCAGGTTGTTTGTGCGTCTGTATGTGTGTTTCGTTTGATTGATCGAGTCGCGTGTGTCCTGGTCCGCGCCGTGTCTCGCCAAACGCCCTCGCCCACGTGAGGGAGCGCTTCGTGAGAGGCCGATGAGGCACAGGCCCCATCGGCGATCGCCCTCCTCGCGCAGAGGATCGGATGTCGCCCAGCGCGTCGCACCCGCCGTCGTCGGCCGCCGCGCCGTCGCGGAGGCGCCGCTCCCACAGCTCCCTCCTCTCCGGCCGCCGCATCGACATCGGCGTACCCCTCGTGGACGAGGCGATCTCCTGTGAAGCAGATCTGCGCGCGCGGCTCGACTCGCGCTTCCTCACGCCAGCGTGCGCGGCTCCGTCAACGGTCCACGCGCCGTCTCCGCCGTCGCGCTCCGCGGCGAGCGCTTGGTAGCTCTCGAGAGCGAGCGTCTACGAGAAGACGTCATGGACATCGTTCGAGACGGCAATTCGAGCCCGGATGGGCGCGGAGACGGCTCGACGCGTCAATATCGACGAGAAATGACTGTCAGCATCGATTTCTCGTCGAAATCGACGACTTTTCAATAGTCCTTCTCGAGTTCTCGTCGATTTCGACGGAAATCAGCTCCCTGTGACGATTTCTCGTCGATTCCGACGGAAAATGACTCTCCCTGGATTTCCTGGTCGAATCTGACGACGTCAGCGCCATGAGGCCACCAGCGCGTCTCCCGGTGTGGTGGGCCGGTAGATGGTCGAGACGCTCGACGAGCTGCGCGCCTTGCTGTGCCGGACACGGACCAGTGCGCTCTTCTCGCGGAGATCGCCGGGGACGTGCCGCGCCCACGGCCCAGGGCGTGGCGGCCGCGACCACGGAGCGCGGCGGCCCGCGCTCTGCGTTCAGACCCTCCGACGAGAACAGCTCTCCCTGGCGCCCCGCCTCCGAACCTGATGAGATGACGCGGTGAGCGAGCTTCGCAGCCACGGGCTCGGGCTGCGCGTGCAGATCATGGTCGCGCTCGGGGTGGGGTTCGCCCTCTCGGTGCTCCTGATCGGGCTCGCGACGGCTCGCCTCGGGAGCCGCGCCATCGACAACGACCGTCGACAGGCGGCCGAGGCCACCGCGTCGCTCCTCGTGGCGGCGGCCGGGCTCGATGAGGACGGCCGGCGCGCGGCGCTCGCGGCCGCGCTCGAGGGCGGCGGCCTCGAGGGGGCAGAGCTGACCGTGGGCGGCGCGACCCAGCGCGTGGGCACGCTCTCGGGGGTCTCGATCGAGCGCGCCGAGGGGGAGGTCGTCGTGCGGCTCTCGCTGGCGTCGGCCGAGTCCCGACGCTCGCTGCCGGGGCTCCTGTTCCTCTACGTGGGCATCACCGCGGCCGCGATCCTGATCCTCAGCTACGTGCTCCTGACGCGGCTCATCGTGCGGCCGGTCGAGCAGCTCACGCGGGCGAGCGAGCGCCTGGCGCGCGGCAGCGGCGCGGAGCGGGTAGAGATCCACGGGGCGGCCGAGGTGGCGCGCCTCGCGCTCGCCTTCAACGACATGCAGACGCAGCTGGCCGAGGAGCGCGCGTCGCTGCAGGCGCGCCTGCGCGAGCTGGAGGCGCTGACCCAGGAGCTCCAGACGGCCCAGCGCTCGCTGGTGCGGAGCGAGAAGATGGCCTCCGTCGGGCGTCTCGCGGCTGGCATCGCGCACGAGATCGGCAACCCCCTCACCTCGATCGTCGGCCTGGTCGAGCTGGTCGAGGACGGAGGTCTGGAGCCGGAGGAGCAGCGCGAGTTCCTGCGGCGCGTCCGCAAGGAGACCGAGCGCATCCACCACATCATCCGGGACCTGCTCGACTTCGCCCGGGACGACGCGCGCCCCGACGAGCTGGCCGAGACCTGCGATCTCGTCGAGGTGGTGGAGGACGCGGTGCGCCTCGTCGGGCCCCAGAAGGATCTCCGGCAGGTGACGCTCGAGCGCCGCTTCCCCGAGGACTGCCCGCCCGCGCGCGGCTCGTCGGCGCGCCTGGCGCAGGTGGTGCTCAACCTCCTGCTCAACGCCGCGGACGCCATCGACGGGGAGGGCACGATCCGGCTCGAGGTCACCTCCGAGCCTGCAGGCGCCGAGGGCGCCGACGCGTGGATCGAGCTCGTCGTGCACGACAGCGGCCCCGGGATCGACGCGGAGGTGCGCGAGCAGATCTTCGAGCCCTTCGTCACGACGAAGCCCACCGGGGAGGGGACCGGGCTCGGGCTCGCGGTGTGTCACGCGATCGTGGAGCAGTACGGCGGCACGCTCGACGCGGACAACGCGCCCGAGGGCGGCGCGCGCTTCGTGGTCCGCCTCCCGGCCGTCCCCGTCGGCTGAAATGGTGAACCAAGATTCACGCAACGCCGGATGAATCGGGTCTCCGCCTCCGATAGGATGGAGGGGTTCTCCTTCCCCCCGGAGTCGCCCGTGCGCCACACCCTCGTCGCCGTCTCGGCCTCTTCCCTCGCGGTCGGCCTCCTCGCCGCGCTCGCGCCGGCCACCGTCTCCGCCCAGGCGACCTGCGTCGACAGCACGGGCGACATGTGCCTGGGACGCATCGAAGCGGCGCGCCCGATGGGCGTGGTGCGCGACATCTTCCAGACCAGCGACGGGCGGTACGCGCCGGAGCTCACGTTCGCGTCGCTGGTGCGCGGGGTGAACGGTTGCATCGGGCAGACGCACACGCCGACCATCCTCAGCGGGTACAGCTGCGGCGCCATCGGCTCGTCGCCCCCGGGCGGCAACGACCCCTCGTTCCAGGCGAACAGCCTCGACTGGTACTGGACGCAGGTCCTGCGGACAGACGACTCGGGGGCGACCGTCGCGGACGGAGCGGGCGGGTTCTACTACCCGTGGCGCGGGCGCATCTACGATCTCGGGGGCGAAGCCAACCGCGTCGCGCTCTTCCCGATCACCGATCACGTGCCTCTCCCGTGCGAGGCCTTCGAGTACTCGGTCTGGCTCTCCAACGACCCGGACGCGACCGAGATCGCGCCGGAGAGCGCGCCCGATCCCAGGCGCTGGAACCCCGCGCGCCTGATCCGCGCCTTCACCGAGGGGTGGACGCGCAACCCCGGCGCGACCGGGGCGGCCGAAGCGGGCCGCCCGGATCTCGGCACACACCTGCGCGACACGGCGAGCGGCGACGCGGTCGCCGACGCGCTGACCACCGTGTGGGCGCTGCCCTGCGGGCTGACCTTCCGCTACGTCTCGATCCAGGCCGGCAACTACGGCAACCCGCACCCGGACTGCGTCTTCCACAGCGCCGACGACGAGCTCGACGCCATCGCCGGGCTCAACGAGGACGACACCGGCATCTGCGTCGACGCGGACGGCGACGGACACCGCGACGCGGCCTGCGGCGGGAGCGACTGCGACGACACGGATCCCGCCGTGCACCCCGGCGCGTTCGAGCGGTGCGACGCCACCGTGGACCTCGACTGCGAGCCGATGGCGGACTGCCCCGAGGGCACGATCTGCGACGGCGACAGCGGGCTCTGCGTTACGCGGTGCTTCGAGGGCGGCTGTGGCGCGGGCTTCAGCTGCGTGGACGACAAGTGCGTGGACGCGGACTGCGCGGCGCTCACCGAGCCCTGCCCCGACGGGACGCTCTGCCGCGCGGGGGCCTGCGTGGCGCCCTGCGACGGCGTCGTCTGCCCGCGCGGGGAGCGCTGCATCGGCGGCGCGTGCCTCGACCCGTGCGAGGGCGTGGTCTGTCCCAGCAACCAGGTCTGCGTGGCGCGCGATCCGGCGGCGCTGACCCTCTGCGGCCCGAGCTGCAACTGCGACGAGCTGGTCGAGCCGCTCTGCCCGGAGGGGACGTCGTGCGACACGCGCATGGCGGCCGACTCGCCCACGAGCGGGGAGTGCGTGGACCCCGGCTGTGAGACTGCGGTCTGCGGCGCGGGCGAGATCTGCGTGGCGGGCGCGTGCGCGGACGCGTGCGAAGGCGTGGTGTGCCCCCGCGACGAGATCTGCCTGCTCGGCTCATGCGAGCCGGATCTCTGCGCGCGCGTGGTCTGCCCCGGCTCCCAGGTCTGCCGCGACGGAGAGTGCTTCGACGCCTGTGACGGCGTCTCCTGCGCCGATGGCCAGATCTGCCGCGACGGCGCGTGCGTGCCCGACCCCTGCTTCGGCGTGAGCTGCGGCGCGGCCGAGCGCTGCGTCGAGGGGACCTGCATCCCCGACGGAAGCGGCGTCGACGCGGGCGGCGGGTCGATGGACGCGGGGCGTCGCGACGCGGGCGGCGGGGGCAGCGTGGACGACGGCGGCTGCGGCTGTCGGGTCGGCGGGAGCCGCGAGCCGTCACGCGTGCCGTGGGCGCTCGCGCTGCTCGGGTTCGCGCTGCTCCGGCGGTGGCGTCCGTGAGGTACGCCGCGGTCGTCGTCGGATCGCTGGCGCTCACGTGCCTCGGCGCCTGCGCGCTCGACCGCGCCGGCCTGCGAGAGCGCGACGGCAGCGTGAGGCTCCGCGACGCGCGGGTGAGCATGGACGCCCGCCTGCCCGGCGACACGGGTCCGATGCCGGCGGACACGGGGGTCGTCGCGCGGGATGGCGACGTGACCCCGCTCGACGCTGGCCGCGACGCAGGCGGGCCGGCGGACTCCGGGCTGTGCGGGACCACCTGCGACTGCGCCGAGGCCGCGTGCGGCAACGACTGCACGTGTCCCCCGGCCTGCCCCTGCGCCCGCACGTGCTCGGGGGACTGCACGCTCACCTGCATCGGCGGGGCGTCCTGCGCCCTCGAAGCGCAGGACGAGAGCAACGTCGAGGCGAGCTGCTCCGGGGGCGCGTCGTGCGTCGTCGACGGCCGGGGCTCCGACAACGTGACCGTCACGTGCGGCGCGACGGCCCGCTGCAGCGTCGACTGTACCGACACGTCTAATTGCACGATGCGTTGCGCTGGGGGCGATTGCCTGCTCGATTGCACGGGCGCGGACCTCAGCAACTGTCGGATCGAAGACTGCCCGGGCGCGGTGACCCGGTGCGGTTCGAGCGCCACCTTCGTCTGCGGGCGCAGCTGCCCGCCTTGAGAGGATTCTCGATGTATCGAATCTTGCTTTGTGGGTCACTCCTCTGGCTCGCCGGCTGCGACTGCTCCGGCCCGACGACGGGGAGTCCCTGTGAGACCGCGAGCGACTGCGACACGAGCCAGGTCTGTGTCGACAACCTCTGCCGAGACCGCGCGGACGGCGGCATGGAGACCGGCGACGGGGGCTCGTGCGAGGCCGACGAGACGGTCTGCGGGTTCACCTGCTGCGCGGCGGGACGGGTCTGCAGCGCCGGCGTGTGCATGACCGACTGCGGCGGCGCCCCGATCTGCGGCGGCGCCTGCTGCGAGGCGGGTCAGGAGTGCGTGGACGACGCGTGCGTCGTGGAGTGCGCGGACGAGGCGAACCGCTGCGGCCTCGACGGCGAGGCGTGCTGCACCGCGGACCAGGCGTGTCTCTCGGAGGCCTGCGTGGATCTCGGCGAGCCGTGCACGCTGACCGAGGAGTGCGAGGTCGACGAGATCTGCCTCCCGAGCCTCATGCGCTGCGTGCCGCGCGACTCGGTCGAGGTCTGCGAGTTCCGCCCGCCGGTCGGCTCCTTCTCGCCGCGCACCGCCTGCCAGTGGCGGCCCCCCGCGGGCAGCTCCAGCACGTGGGACGACGTGGTGATGACGCCCTCGGTCATGAACCTCACCGACGACAACGGCGACGGCGAGACCAACACCCTCGACATCCCGGACATCGTCTTCATCGCGTTCGACTATCAGGCGAACGGCTGCTGCACGAACCGGGGGCGCCTCGTGGTGATCAGCGGCGCGTGCAACCCGGACGGCACGATGAACACGCACGCGATCATCGAGTCGCCCTTCGTCGACAACTCCTCGGGCGTCGCGCTCGGCAACCTGCACCCCGACTCGATGCCGTCGGAGTCGAACCCGGAGATCGTGACCGTCATCCGCGGCGGCGGCACCATCGCCTGGCGACGCACGGCGGACGACGGGAGCGCGTGGGAGGAGATGTGGCGCAACACCACCTACCCGACGAGCGCGCAGAACTCGTCGGGCGCGCAGCCCTCGCTCGCTGACATGGAGGGCGACGGGCAGCCCGAGGTCATCGTCGGCAACGTGGTGCTCGACGGGCTGACCGGCGCGCTGATCTGGGACGGCGACATGACCGTCGGGCCCAACGCCGGCGTGGGCAACAACGCCTTCCTCGGGCCGGCCTCCACCGTGGCCGACATCGATCTGGACGGGGTGATGGAGGTCATCGCGGGCAACACCGTCTACGACGGCCGCACCGGCGCCGAGGAGTGGACCTTCACCTACGGCCCGACGGCGCCCTCGGGCTGCCAGGGCTCGGTGCCGTGCGACGGCTTCAACGCGGTGGGGAACTTCGACGACGACCGCGAAGGAGAGGTCGTCGCGGTGCGCCAGGGCGAGGTCTTCGTCTGGAACCACGACGGCTCGCTCCTGCATCAGGTGGCCATCCCGGTCGACGACTGCGCACGGAACGAGAGCGGCCCGCCCACCATCGCGGACTTCGACGGAGACGGCCGCCCCGAGATCGGCACCGCGGGCGCCGACTTCTACGTGGTGGTCGACTTCGACTGCGTGGGTGATCCCCTCCCGGCCGAGTGCGCGTCGGAGAACATCCTCTGGACGGTGCCGAACAACGACTGCTCGAGCCGCGCGACGGGGTCGAGCGTGTTCGACTTCGAGGGCGACGGCGCGGCGGAGGTCGTCTACGCGGACGAGGTGAACTTCCGCATCTTCGACGGGCGCACGGGCGCCATCCTCTACGACGACCCGAGCCACCAGAGCAACACGCGCATGGAGATGCCGATCGTCGTCGACGTCGACAACGACGGGAAGAGCGAGGTCGTGATCCCCGAGCCGAACCGCTCGAGCGGGATGCTCGGCGGCATCGAGATCTGGGAGGACATGGACAACAACTGGGTCCGAACGCGGCGCGTCTGGAACCAGCACACCTACCACGTCACCAACATCACCGAGGACGGCCAGGTGCCGCGGCGCGAGGAGCCGAACTGGCTCAACGGGCGGCTCAACAACTTCCGCCAGAACGTGCAGCCGGGCGGGCTCTTCGACGCGCCGGATCTGCAGGTCCTCGACATCCAGGTGGGCGAGTGCCTGCCCTCGGGCACGCTCCGCATCGAGGTGACGGTGAGCAACCGCGGCGCGCTCGGGGTCCCGCCCGGGATCGCGGTCGTCGCGCGCGGCACGCGGCTCCCGGACATGACGGTCCAGGAGCTGGGCGTGCAGTTCACCGCCACGACCCTGCTCCCCGGTCAGAGCGAGGTGTTGATCTTCGAGTGGACGGAGCCCAGCAGCTTCACCTTCCGCGACTTCACCGTCGAGGCGATCGTCGACGACGACGGAACCGGCGCGGGCGCGTACAACGAGTGCGACGAGGACAACAACACGTTCGTCAGCGAGACGCTGATGACCTGCTCCCTGGGTTGAGCGCGTGCGCCGCGACGCTGGCCGCCCCCGCGAGGAGGAGCGGCCAGCTCGCGAGCCCGTGCATCGTCACGAGCGCCGCGCACCCGAGCGTGACGAAGGCGGGCGGCAGCACCACCGCGGGCCTGGCCGAGGGGCCGGTCCAGGGGAGGGTGCGGGCGGCGGCCGCGATCACGACCAGGCTGATCGCGGCGAGGGTCCAGCGCGGATCGACCGGCAGCTGGCTCACCATCGACAGCGCGGCCACGAGCCCGAGCGCGAGGGGAGCGGCGACGACGGGAACCCACGCGCTCGCTCGCCACCGCCACCCCGCGTCCACGAGCCCGGTGAAGGCCAGCGCCACGAAGATCCACGCGAGGTAGTTCCCCGCGGGCGCGCCGAGCACGAGCGCCTGGCCGGGCGCGCTCCATCCCCACCAGCCGAGGGCCACCGCGACCGGGTCGAGCACCCAGCCCGTCAGGGCGACGAGCAGCGCGGCGAGGGCGGGGCGCCAGCGGGAGCCCGAGAGGCGCTCGGCCGTGCGGGCCGCCGCGGTGATCAGCGCCATCCATCCCACGGGCACCCAGAGCGGCGCGCCGCCCGGGAGCGCGATGAGGAAGGCGCCGTAGTGGAAGCCGCCGCTCGCCTCGTTGGACACGAGGAGCTCGAACGTCAGCGCGTACGCGAGGGCGGCGAGCGCGAAGGCCAGCCACCGTCGGCCCGCGCGCGCGGCGTCGAGGAGCGTCACCGCCCCGACTCCGAGCGCGCCCAGCTCGAACGCCGTCTCCATCGGCCGGATCTTCGCATCGACCTGAATCGATCGCTTGCGCGCGGGGTCGAAACCTCTACAAACCCTGGAATCCGTGCGCCTCCTCCTCCCGCTGATGGTCCTCCTCGCGCCTGCGTGGGCGCACGCGCAGGCCTGCGTGGGCGACACGGCGGACTGCGTCACGCGCGCGAACGGCCTGGTCGACGAGGCGCGGATCGACGAGGCGGTGCCGCTCTACCGCGGGGCCTGCAACCGGCGAGACGCCGAGGCGTGCCGCCAGCTCGGCGCGCTCTACGCCCTCGGACGAGGCGTGCCGCAGGAGCTGCCGCGCGCCGGTACGCTCTTCGGCCTGGCCTGCGACGGCGGCAACCTTCATGGCTGTCTGCACCTCGGTCTGATGCACCTGAGCGGCCGCGGCGTCGTGCAGGACGCGCCCCGCGGCGCCTCGCTCATCGAGCGCGCGTGCGAGGGCGACGTGCCGGGCGCCTGCGATCACCTCGCGCGCTGCTATCACGAGGGCCTCGGCGTCGAGGCCGATCCGGCCCGCGCGGCGCTCCTTCGAAACCGCGCCTGCCAGTCCGGGGACACCACCGCGTGCGTCGGTCAGGCCCGCGCGCTCGAGACGACCCGGCCCGAGGAGTCGCAGCGGCTCTATCGGCGCGCCTGCGAGCGGCGTGAGCCCGCGGCCTGCCTGCGGCTCGGTGAGATGTCGCGCGAGGGCCTCGGGTCCGCTCGTGATCCTTCGGCGGCGAGCGTGTGGTTCGCCCGGGCCTGCGCGGGCGGCCTCATGGAGGGCTGCAACGCGCTCGGCATGTTCTACGAGGACGGCCGCGGCGTGTCGCGGGACGTCGCCCGCGCGGCGCAGCTCTACGGCCAGGCCTGCGACGCGGGGCACCTCCGCGGGTGCAGCAACCTCGGGCGCATGCACGAGCGCGGCGATGGGGTCGAGCGGGACGTGGCGCGGGCGCGGGCGCTCTACGAGCGGGCGTGCGAAGGCGACGCCCTGGTCGGCTGCACCAACCTCGGCTTGCTCTACGAAGAGGGCACGGGCGTCCCGCAGGACATGGAGCGCGCGGCCGGCCTCTATCGCCGCGCCTGTGACGGCGACGCGCCGCTCGGCTGCACGTACCTCGGCGGCATGCTCGACGACGGCCGGGGCATGGCGCGGGATCGCGGGGCGGCGGCGCGGCTCCATCGGCGCGCGTGCGACGCGGGCGTCTCCGTCGGCTGCACGGCCCTGGGGCTGATGCACGAGCGCGGCCGCGGCGTCTCGCAGGACCTCCCGCTGGCCTCGCGCCTCTACGCGCAGGCCTGCGATCGAGACGACCCCTACGCGTGCGTGCGGCTGGGGCAGCTCTACGCGGACGGACGCGGCGTGACGCGCGATCCGACGGGGGCCTCGCGCCTCTTCCTGCACGCGTGCGACGCGGGCGAGGCGCTCGGCTGCACGCACCTCGGGCTCCTCTACCAGTCGGGGGAGGGCGTGCCGCACGACGACTCGGAGGCGACCGCGCTCTTCCGCCGCGCCTGCGACGCGGGGGATCTGCGCGGCTGCAACAGCCTCGGCTACATGCTCGAGCGCGGCCGCGGCGTGGTGCAGAACCTCGACCGCGCGGTGGAGCTTTACACGCGCGCGTGCGAGGAGGGCCTGCTCCGGGGCTGCAACAACCTGGGCTATCTCCACCTCCGCGGCGACGGGGTCGCCCAGGACGCGGCGCGCGCGGTCGCGCTCTTCCAGCGCGCCTGTGACGGGCGCAACGCGCTCGGCTGCAACAACCTCGGCACCATGCACCTGCAGGGCACCGGGGTGGCCGCCGACCCCGCCCGCGCGGCGAGCCTCTTCGAGCAGGCCTGCGACACCGGTGAGGCGCGCGGCTGCTACAACCTCGCCCTGCTGCACGGCTCCGGGCGGGGCGTCACCCGAGACGCGTCCCGCGCGAGCGCGCTCTTCGTGCGGGCGTGCCAGGCGGGCTACGAGCCGGCCTGCGGTCGCTGAGCCGCCCCTTCGTCAGAACGGCAAGATGCCCTGCGTCCACTGGGCGTCGATGCGGCCATCTCGCACGATCACCCGTCCGTCGACCGACACGGTGTGCTTGCGGCCGTGGAAGGTCGACCAGACGCTCGCGCTCCGTGGCGCTTTGGTCTTGTTCGGGTCGGAGTAGCCGAGCATGAGCCGGAGGCCGGGCAAGAGCGCGTCGTTGGCGAAGACCTTCAGCTCGTTCCGGGTGAGGTAGTTCGTCGACATCGAGACAAAGCCCACGTAGTCGGCGTCGGCGTCGCTCGCGAGGTGGTCGCGCAGCTCTCGCACCAGCTCTTCGTCGGCGCTCTGATGGTCCCGCAGGCGCCCGCCCGAGATGGTGAGCGTCAGCGGCCGCCGGAAGAGCGACGCGTTCGGCCGCTCGACGTGCGTGCCGCTGACGATGCGGTCGGCGACGAACGTGCCGCTGACCGCGGGCGAGTGGAAGCTCACCGCGCCGGTCGGCACGCTGTCCCAGCTGCCGGGCTCGGGGACGCCGCAGTAGCGCACGATGGGGTAGCTGTGCCGCAGCTCGACCTCGAGGTCCGTGCCCTTCGGGCTCTTGACGTGCAAGACCTTGCCGGTCTCCAGGTGCTCCGCGAGGCGCTCGTTGATCCGCTCGATGAGCGTCGGGTCCGCGCGGAGCGAGCCGCCGAGCATGCGGAGCGACGCGCCGGGGACGTGGAGATGTCGCACGCGCGTGCCCTCCAGCGTCTGGATCAGGCGCTGCGCGCGCGCGAACACGGGGCCGGTCACGCTGCTGACGTAGAGGCTCGCGTCGGCGTCCGCCGCGTGCGACTTCACGAAGCGCTCGAAGGCGTCGTCGGTGCCGCTGTCGCGCCAGGCCTCGAGGGGCGCGTCGATCAGCTCGCCGCCCGCGTCCCGGAGCGCCTCGCGCAGCACGGAGAGCACCTCGGCGGCCTCGAGATGAAAGAGCACGAGCCGCTCGCCCGGCTGAAGTCGCAGGTGGCTCTGGACGAGGTTGTCCGCGCCTCGGCGCGCCAGCTCGGTGTCTCTCACCCGTAGAGGCTACCAAGCCTTCGCGGGCTTCGGGCCCTCGGGATCGCGCGTCGACGCGAACCGGCGTTCGAAGCGCGGGCGGCGGCGTGGTCGCTCTCGCGCGGACGTTGACCCGTGCGGCTCGATGAGGCTATCCGAGGGGCATGTCGAACCGCGCCGCCGCCCACCTCGCCTTCTTCCCGCTCCTCGGCCTTCTGCTCCTCGGCTGCGGAGGTGGCGACGGATCCATCGCCGAGGCCACGTGCGAGCGCCGCGACGCGTGCGGGAACCTCATGGACCTCACCGTCGACGAGTGCGCGATGATCGAGGAGGACTACCTCGCGACCCTCGGCGGCCAGCGCGGCACGTGCGAGGCGGCCTGGGACGAGTGCCTCGCGGGCGAGGTGTGCGACGACTTTCGCGAGTGCCACGGCAACATCACCCGCGAGACCTGCGGATGCCCGGACCTGCGCGTCGCGATCCTCGACCCCGTGGACGGGCAGACGATCACGATGGAGGACGACGCGGACCCGTCCACCGGCGAGATCCAGTACGACTTCGTCGTGGAGGCGAGCTGCCTCGAAGATCTCGAGCAGGTGGAGCTGTTCATCCTCTCCCCGGTGGAGTCGTCCTACGGCTTCGGCGCGCCGGACGCGCGCGGCCGGGCCACCATCCGCGTCCCGCTGATCCCGGGGGAGAATCGCTTCGTGGCGCGCGGCATGACGAGCGACGTCAGCTCGGCCGAGATCACGGTGACGGTCTCGCCGTGAGCGCGGCCTCCCCGCCCCAGCGGGCGAGGAGGGTCGGGACGACCACCATGTTGAGGGCGGTCGAGGTGGCCAGGCCCGTCAAGATGACGAGCGCCATCGGGGCCTGGATCTCGGTGCCGGGCTCGCCGAGCGCCAGCCCGAGGGGCAGCAGCCCGAGCGCCGCCGTCAGCGCGGTCATCGTGATCGGCGCGAGCCGCTCGAGGGCCGCTCGGCGCGCCGCCTCGACCCGCTCGACCCCCTCGTGCTCGAGGTCCTGCATGCGGGTCGCGAGCAGGATGCCGTTGCGCGTCGCGATGCCGAAGAGGGTGATGAAGCCGATCGTGGTCGCGACGCTCAGCGTGCCGCCGGAGAGCCACACGCCGACCACGCCGCCCGTCAGCGCGAGCGGCAGGTTGGTCAGCACGATCGCGGTCCGCCGGCCGCTCTTCAGCGTCGCGCCGACCACGAGCATGATCCCGAGCATCGCGACGAGGCCGAGCAGGATGAGCTTCGTCTGCGCGCGCGCCTGCTCCTCGGCGCGCCCGGTCAGCTCCCAGCCCACGTCGCCCAGGTCCAGACCCTCCAGCCGCGCCCGGACCGCCTCCGCGGCCGTGCCGACGTCTGCGCCCTCCACGTTCGCCGTCACGAACAGCCTGCGGCGGACGCCCTCGCGCATCACGTAGTTGGGCGCGGGCTCCACACGCACGTCCGCGATCGCCTCGATCGGGACCGTGGCCCCCGACGGCGTCGGCACGAGCGTGGCGCGCAGCGCCGCCGGGTCCTCGCGCAGCCGATCGCCGAAGCGGACCATGACGTCCGTCGCCACGCCCTCCTCGAAGATGGGCTCGGCGCGCTGACCCCAGAGCGCGAGGCCGATGACGCGCGCCGCCTCCCCGCGCGACATGCCGTAGCGAGCCGCCGCGTCCGCGTCGACGTCCACGCTCAGCTGCGGCACGTCGACCATCGGCTCCATCTCGACGTCGACCAGCCCCGGCAGCGCGCGCAGCGCCGTCTCGATCTGCCGACCGGCCGCCCGCAGCGCGCCGAGGTCGTCGTCCACGAGCTTCACCGCGAGCGCGGTGCGATGGCCGGCCACCAGGTGATCGATGCGGTGCGAGATCGGCTGCCCGAACGTGAAGGTCGCGCCGGGCACGACCGAGACGCGGTGCCGCAGGTCGTCGAGGAGCGCCTCGCGCGAGCGCGGATCCTCCGGGTCCAGCTGCACCTCCAGCTCGTTCCGCTCCGGGCCCTGCACGTGCTCGTCGCGCTCGGCGCGCCCCACCCGCCGCGCCACCGAGGTGACCGCGGGATCGGCCATCAGCGCCTCCTCTGCGAGCCGGCCGAGCTGGTCGCTCTCGGCGAGCGACGTGCCGGGGAGGGTGACCATGCCCACGTTCAGCGCGCCCTCTCGCAGCTCCGGCAGGAACGAGCGCCCGGCCAGGGTCAGCCCGTACAGACCCAGGACCGCGAACAGCGTCGCGCCGAGCACCACCTCTACCGGGCGCTTCATCGACGCGTCGAGCGCGGGCGCGAACACGCGGATGAGCCCACGCACGACCGGGGGCTCGCGGTCGTCGCCCTTCTTCAGCGGCAGCAGGTACGAGGCGAGCACGGGCGTGATCGTGACGGCGACGAGGAGCGAGGCGCCGATCGCCACGAGGTACGCCACCGCGAGGGGCGCGAGCAGCCGACCTTCGAAGCCGCCCAGGAAGAGGATGGGCGTGAAGACCAGCGCGAGCACCAGCGTCGCGCTGACGATCGAGGTGCGGATCTCGCTCGAGGCGCGGTAGACGGTCTCGAGGATGGGTGGCCGCTCGTGCTCGGGCATGGTGCGGCGCTCTCGCAGGCGACGCGCGACGTTCTCGACGTCGACGATCGCGTCGTCCACCAGCTCCCCCACCGCGATGGCGAGTCCTCCGATCGTCATGACGTTCAGGCCGTAGCCGAGCGCGTCGAGCGCGAGCGTCGCGCCCAGGACCGACAGCGGGATCGCCAGCACGCTGATCACCGTCGCGCCGGGATGCCAGAGGAAGAAGATCAGGACGAGCGCGACCAGGATCGCGCCGTCCCGGAGCACGGTCACGACGTTGTCGATGGCGGTGTCGATGAAGTCGACCTGGCGGAAGAGATCCCGATGCAGGGTCACGCCTCGATGCCGCAGCGTGGGCTCGAGCCCGTCGAGCGCCTCGTCCACCCGCGCGGTGGTGGCGACCGTGTCCGCGGCCGGCTGCTTGACGATGCTGAGGATGATGGCGGGGCGGGCCTCGTAGCTCGCGTCGCCGCGCCGCACCGCCGCGCCCACCCGGACCTCGGCGACGTCGGCCACGGTGATCGGCACGCCCGCGCGCTCTCCGACCCGGATCGCGGCGAGATCGGCCGTGCCGGTCGCCCGCCCGAGCACGCGCACGATCGACTCCTGTGGGCCTTCGACGAGGTAGCCGCCCGGGGCGTTCGTGCTCCCGGCGCGCACCGCGTCCGCGACCTCGGTGGGCGTCAGATCGAACCGGTTCAGCGCGGCGGGATCGAGGATCACCTGGTACTGGCGCTCCGCGCCGCCGATCACCACCGCGCGGGAGATCCCGTCGACCGAGAGGAGCCGGCGCCGCACGTCGCGCTCGGCGATCCGCCGCAGCTCCATCTCGTCGACGGTGTCGCTGGTCAGCGCGATGAACGCGATCTCGCCCATGACGCTCGAGGGCGGGGCGAGCAGCGGGGCCGACGCCTCCTCGGGCAAGGTGCCCGCGACCGACTGGAGCCGCTCGGTCACGCGCTGGCGCGCGATGACGTCGTCGGTGTCCCAGTCGAAGTCGACGAAGACGATCGAGATCCCCGGCGCGGACGCGGAGCGGATGGTGCGCGTCCCCGCGGCGCCGTTGACCGCCGTCTCGATGGGGAACGTGATGAGCTGCTCGATCTCGACCGGCGCGAGGCCCGTCGCCTCGGTGACGATGACCACGCGCGGCGCGCTCACGTCGGGCAAGACGTCGACCGGCATCTCGCCGAGCTCGAACAGGCCCAAGCCGGTCGCCATGGCGGCCACCGCGAGCACGATCACGCGGTGACGCAGGGAGGCGCGCAGGAGGAAGTCGACCATCAGTGCACGTGTCCGTGTGGGGCGCCGCCCTCGGCCGCGCGCGACGCCAGGTGCACGAGGTAGCCGCCGACGGTCACGACGCGCTCGCCCGGCTCGAGCCCCTCGACCACGGCGCTCCCGCCTCCGCGCGCGACGACGCGGACGGGGCGCTCCTCGAAGCGCTCGCCCTCGCGCTGCACGAAGATGACGGGCCGGCCGTCGACGTCGATGAGTGCGCGCTCGGGCACGGTGACCCCCTCGGCCTCCTCGCCGATCGGGATGGCCACGCGGACCGAGGCGCCGACCCGCAGCGACTCCTCGGGCTCGCGGAGCGACCAGATCACGCGCACGGTGCGGGATCGAGGGTCGACGGCGCTCGAGACGTTGACCACCTCTCCCTCGAGCTCACGCCAGGTCTCCTCGCCGAGGAGCTGGAAGCGGATGTGTCCGCGGGGCCGGATCTGCGACGCCCATCGCTCGGGGACGTCCGCGCGCAGCCAGCGCTCCCCGGGGGCGAGCACGTGGAAGAGCAGTTCGTTGGCCTCCACCGCCTCGCCCGGCGTGACGCGCACGTCGTCGATCACCCCCGCGATCGGGGTGGTGATGCGCCAGCTGCCCCGGCCGCGACCTCGCTCGGCCGCGCCGTAGAGCGAGCGCGCGCGGCGCGAGGCGGCGAGCGAGGCCTCGGCCACCCGGACCGCGCGCCGGGCCTCTTCGAGCCGCCTCTCGGGGATGGCCTGATCGGCGCGCATGCGCTCGACTCGCGTCAGCTCGGCCCGCGCGTTCTCGAGGGCGGCCTCCGCGTCGACGACCTGGAGCTGGGCCCGCGTCGCGTCCTCGGGCGCGCCAGGGGTCGGCGCGAAGGTGGCGAGCTCCTCGTTCGCCGAGACCTCTCGGCCGGGGCTCGGGAAGCCCCCGCGGCCGGCCGCGACGCGCCCCGCCACCGGCGCGTGGATGTGCGCGGAGCCCTCGGGCGGGGTGGTGATCTCGCCGGGCGCCTCGACGGTGGGCGCGACCCGGCCGCCGCTCACCGCCTCGGTGCGGAACGGGACGCGCCACTGCTGCTCCTTGAGCAGCGTGATGCCGTCGCCTCCTTCCTCCTCCTCGTCGTGGTGGTCGGGCGCGCTCGCGTGCACCTCGACCTCGAAGCCGCCGACCGAGAGCGCGGCGCCGATCACCTCCACGCGACCACGGTAGGTGCCGGGGCGCGGGGCGGTGATGGAGGGCTGGAAGATGCCGGGGCGCACGTCGTCCGACTCCGCGCTCACCGTCTCGGGGCCCTCGAGCACGAGGCGCACCCGGGCGTCGGTGACGGCGCGGAAGTCGCTCAGGTCGGTCAGGTGCAGGAGGAACGAGGACTCTTCGCCTGCGACGGGGACGTCCCACTCGGCGAAGAGCTCCAGGGTGTCGCTCCAGGCGGTGACGCTCTCCACCGCGCCGTGATGGTGGTCGTGATGACCCAGCTCGTCTTCATGATCGTGGACATCGTGATCGTGAACGCTGTGGTCCTCGTCGTCGTGATCGTGGCCACACGAGACGGCGAGCACGGTGAGCGACAAGAGCATCAGCTGTCTCATCGAAGACCTCCGACCTCGCGCGCGAGCGCGATCTGCGCCAGGCGCGCGGCGAGGGAGAGCGCGACGCGTCGCTCCGCGACCTCGGTGGCCGCGCGGCGCGCGTCGAGCAGCTCCACCACCGACCGCTCGCCGCCCTGATAGCCGCTGGTCGCGGCGCGCACGAGCAGCTCGACCGGCTCGGCGCTCTCGGACTCGAAGCGGGCGTGCTCCTCGAGCAGGCGCGTGAGCCTCGCGTGGCTCACGCGGATCCGGGTCTCCACCCGGGCCTCGTAGCGGGCGCGCAGATCCCCCACCGCGGCGCTCGCCTCCGCCGCGCGCCGCTCGCCTTGCCCGTGATCGAACAGGGGGATCTCCGCGCTGAGCCCGACCGCGTAGCCGTGCCCGACGAGCGGGCCGTCCTGGCGGTTGTAGCCGCCCTCGACCGAGAACCTCGGGACCCAGCTGAAGTCCGCCGCGGCGCGCGCGCGTCGCGCGGCCTCGTCCGCGCGGGCCAGCGCGCTCAGATCGGGTCGGCGCGCCTCGGCCGACGTGACCAGCGCCGCGATCGGCGGCGGCGAGGGCGGCGTCAGCTCGCCCTCGAGCGCGTCCGGAGGCTCGGCCCCGAAGAGCGCCGCGAGCTGCTGCCGGGCCGCGTCCGCGTCGATGCGGGCCTGGGCCGCGCGGCTGCCCGCGAGCTGCGCCCCGATCGCGAGCCGCGCCGTCTCGTAGCCCGAGACCTCGCCCGCCGCGCGGCGGCTCTCCATCACGCGGAGCGCCTCGCGCAGGGCGTCTCGCTGCGCCTCGAGGACCGCCACGCGCCGCTCCGCCGCGAGCGCCCGGTGAAACGCAGCCCGCGCCGCCGCGACCGCGTCGAGGCGGACGCGCTCGGCCTCGGCCTCGGACAGTCGGGCCTCCACCTCGGCCAGGGCGCGGCGCGTGGCCGGCCGCCCGGACAGGTCGAGGGGAACGACGAGGCGGATGATGTCCTGGGCCTGTGCGTTCGGCGCGAAGGCCTCCTGGCGCTCCCACTCGACCGACGGATTCGGCAGCAGCCCGGCCCCCTGCGCTTCGCCCTCGGCGAGCCGCGCGCGGGCGTCCGCGGCGAGCACCTCGACCGCCTGCGCGCGGGCGCGCGCGGTCACGTCGTCTTCCGTCCATCGCTCCTGCGCCGCGGCGGGCGCGACGCTGAGCAGCGTCAGGCAGAAGATGGTCCGATTCGCTATCGGAGTTTTTCGCATGATGATGTCGGCGCGTTCCAGCTGGGAGCGGGGTCAGGCCCCGAGGAGGTGAACCGAGACCTCCACCGCGTGGTGGATGGAGGTGGTGAGCGCGCCCATCGCGGCGGTGGTGACGAGGGTCAGGCCGGTGACCTGGCCGCGGGTGGGGCCGGCGACGTAGCGCGGCGCGTCGAGCAGCACGCGCACGCGGTGATCGAGGTCGCCCTCGTCGAAGCCCACCCCCATCATTGGCGGCCTCGCGGGCGAGCGCTGAGACGCGCGCGCCCAGGCGACGATCTGTCGCGCGACCTCCACCCGGTCTCCCAGCGCGAGGGCGGCCGCGTCGTCCGCGGCCAGCTCCTGCGACGCGACCAGCCGGCGGTCGAGACGCGCGCCGATCCAGGGCGCGTGCAGCGCGTCTCCGAGGCGGGTCAGCAGGCGCATGAGCGGGTCGCGGTGCGCGGCGTGGTCGCGCTCGTGCGCCATGACGGCGCCCCACTCGGGGAGCGCGGCGGTGGCCTCCGAGACGAACACCTGCGGGCGGAAGAACCCGGCCGTGAACGCGAGCGGCGCGTCGACGGGCAGGATGACCGCGTCGCCGACGCGTCGACCGCCGCCGAGCCGGCGCACGAGGCGCCCCGCGCGCACGCCGCGGAGCAGCTCGGGGGTGACCCGCCAGAGCGCGCGCAGACAGAAGAGCCCGGCGAAGACGCTGAGCGCGAGCGGCGGCGCGGGGACGCCGCAGAGCAAGCAAAGGTGCAGGTGCCCGGCGTCGATCAGGCAGTGGTCGGGCAGCCCGAGCCAGGGATGCGGCACGAAGACGGCGAGGGCGACCAGCAGTCCTCCGAGCGCGGGGAGCAGGGCGGCGATGGTCAGCACCCGGGCCCGCGGCCGGGGGTGCAGCCGGCCGAGCGGCGCGAGCGCGACGGGCACGCCGACCGCCAGCGAGAGCAGCACGCAGCTGACGCCGAAGACGCCGACCACCCAGACGAGCTCCGCCATCAGTCGCCCTTCCGCTGCTTCAGGGCCTCTTCGAGCCGGTCGAGGGTGGACGCGTCCGCTTCGGCCACCGCGTCGAGGAACGCCGCGAGCAGCCCCGTGTTCGCGAGCGCCGACGCGCCGCCCGCCGCCTCGACCATGCGCCGCGCGTGAAAGCTCTCGCGGTCGATGGACGCGCGGTAGCGGAACGCGTGGCTGACCTTCCACCGCTCGACGAGCCCCTTGCGGTGCAGCCGCTCGAGGGCCGAGCCGACGGTGTTGAGGGTGATGTCGCGCGGCTTGCCGACCCGGGCGTGGGTCGACGCCACGTCGGACTCTTGCTCGGTCCAGAGATGCTCCAGCACCGCCAGCTCGAGCTCCCCCAGCACCGGAAGGGCCTCGTCCGTCATGCCCGGGATCCTGCGCCCCAATCTCCGATTGTCAATCGGAGATTGGGCTCAGGGCTCCTCGAAGGCGTTCTCGAGCGCCGCTCGCTCCGCGTCTGCCGCATCCGCGGGCACGTCGGGGGCGGCGGCCGCGCCGTGGAACGTGCGATGGATGGCCTCGGCCTGGCGCTTGTTCGCGCCCGCCTCCTGGAGCGCCTCGAGGTCGGCCTGCGTGACCGCCTTCAGCGAGCCGAGCCTCTTGAGCAGCGCGGCGCGCGTCTTCGGGCCTACGCCCGGGATGTCGTCCAGGCCGCTCTTGAGGCGTCGTCGTTTGCCCAGCTTCAGCCGCAGCTGGTTGCTCCGCCGGTGGGCCTCGTCGCGCGCGAGGGTCAGCAGGTGGCGCGGCGCGCTCCGCTCGGGGAGCACGATGGCGTTCTTCTGGCCGGGCAAGAACACCCGCTCGACCACCTTCGTCTCGCCGCCCGCGCTCCGCTCCTTGGCGAGGCCCGCCAGGTTCAGGCCCTCGATGCCCAGGTCGCGCGCGGCCGCGATCGCCACGTTGAGCTGGCCCTTGCCGCCGTCGACGACGAAGAGATCCGGCAGCTCCCAGCCTTCTTCTTCGTCCCGGCCACGCCGGAAGCGTCGCGACAAGACCTCGTACATCGCGCCGTAGTCGTCGCCCCCGCTCGCCTTCTTCACGCGGAAGGAGCGGTAGCGGCTCTTGTCGAGCTCTCCGTCCGTGATCGCCGTGATCGCGGCCACGGTGTCTGCGCCGCCGAGGTGTGAGACGTCCACGCACTCGATGTGGCGCGGCAGGATCGGCAGGCGGAGCTTCTTCTGGAGCTGCTGGAGCCGCTCCTCCAGGTTCTCCTTCGCGCGCGCCTTCTCGCGGTAGGCGTGCTCGGCGTTCTCCTTGGCCATCTCGAGGAGGCGCACGCGCGGCCCGCGCTGCGGCACGAGCACCTTCATCTTCTTGCCGCGCTCCTCGCCGAGCCAGGCCTCCATGCCCTCGGCCGCCTCGACCTCGAGCGGCAGCAGCAGCTCGTCCGGGATGGTCCCGCCCAGCCGGTAGTACTCGCTGACGAAGCTCGCCACGAGCTCGTCGTCGGGCAGGGTCACGCCCTTCAGATCGAAGGTGCGCACCTGCTTGAGGTGGCCGTCTCGGACCTCGAGCAGCGCCACCTCCACCTGGTCGCCCGCGCGCACGAAGCCGATCACGTCCTGGTCGACGGCCTTCACGGTCGCGATGCGCTGGGTCGTCCGCACCCGCTCGACCGCGCGCAGCTGGTCCCGATAGACCGCCGCCTGCTCGTAGTCCTGCGCGTCCGCCGCGTCGCGCATGCGCCGCTCGAGGTCGTCGACGAGCTGGTCGTGCTTGCCCTCGAGGAAGAGCCCGGCGAGGTCCACCTGCGCGCCGTACGCGTCGCGGTCCACCTCCAGCACGCAGGGCGCGGGGCAGCGCTTGATCTGGTACTGCAGACACGGCCGCACCCGCGCCCGAAAGTCGGTGTCGCGGCAGGTGCGCAGCTTGAAGAAGCGGTTGATCTGCCGGAGCGTCTGCCGCGCGCTGGTCGCGGAGTCGTAGGGGCCGTAGTAGCGGGCGCCGTCGGGCTTCGGCCGCCGCACGACGCTCAGCCGCGGCCAGGTGTCCTCGGGCTGGATGCGGATGGAGAGGAAGTCCTTGTCGTCGCGGAGCTTGACGTTGTAGCGGGGCTGGTGCTGCTTGATGAGCTCGTTCTCGAGCAGCGCCGCCTCCTTCTCGTTGCCGACCACGAACGTCTCGAGATCGCCGAGCTCGCGCTCGAGGTAGCTGATGAAGAAGCGGTCGTCGCTGTTGCCGGCCTGGAAGTAGCTGCGCACCCGGCTGCGGAGGCTCCCGGCCTTGCCGACGTAGAGCACCCCGCCCGCGCGGTCCTTGAACAGGTAGACGCCTGGGCTCGCGGGGAGCGCGTCGAGCTTCTGCTGTACGTGCTCGGGCAGCATGGTCGGCGAAGGGTAGCTCGACGGAACGCGAACGCCCCCGACCGGGAGGGTCGAGGGCGCGGAAGGGATTCGAGTGCGTCAGCGGTTCAGGCGGCCTCGGCGAGGCGGCTGTTGAGGTGCTCCACGGCGCGCTTCTGCAGCTGGCAGACGCGCGACTCGCTGATGCCCATGCGGCGGCCGATCTCCTTGAGCGGGAGACCCTGGAACAGGCCCAGCTCGAGCGCCTGGCGCTGGCGCTTCGGCAGGATGCCGAGAGCCTGGAGCAGCTGCTCGCGCTGGTGGTTGGCGTGCGCCTGCTCGTCGGCCAGCATCGTGTGGTCGTCGATCAGGCGAGCGGACAGCGGCTCCTCGTAGGTGGCGGCGGCGTCCATCGACACCAGGCGCCGCGCGGCGATCGCCCGGCCCTTCCGCTCCTCGTCGCCGGTCGTCTTGCCGGCCGCGTGCTTGACCACGAGCCGCATCTCGTCCCGGCTGCGGGGGTCGAGGCGGCGGATCGCGTCGATCATGCGCTGGCGGATGCGGGTCCGGACCCACGTCTGCTCCTGGATGCCGTAGCCCTGGTAGCTGGAGAGCGCCTCGAGCACCGCGACGCGGCCCTCCGCGTGGAGGTCCTCCTCGTCGAGCGCCCGGCCGGCCGAGGCCAGCGGGCGGAGTCGACGCGCCATGGCGCGGACGAGCCCTTCGTACTTCTCGAGCGCCTCGCGGGCGTCGTCGTTCTTCCAGGAAACCTTCTTCTCTCGCTTGGCCATGATGTCCTCCAAAATCCCTTCGCAGTTCCTCCCTTCTTCAATGGTCGTGCCAGCGATGCGCAGGAGGGGGACAGTCAGAAAAATGACACCTGATCTCGCGTGTTTGAGCGCCTACGGCCGGTTCGGGACTCCTTTGAACCCCCGAGCGGTTGTGTTCGATGATGTGCGGTATCGATCTAGATCGCTTGGACATAGGCGCACGAGACCGCACACTTGAGAACGTTCTGGCCCGTTCCGAACCGAGAACGACATGATCGTTCGTCTCGTGTCGAGGCAGGGGGTCAAGCCCCGGCGAGGCGGTCCGTTCTACCTCAGGCCGTACTTGGTCAGCCGGCGCAGCACCTGGTACCGCGAGAGGCCGAGCTGCCTCGCCGCCGCCGAGACGTTGCCGCCCGTGGCTTCGAGCGCATCGAGCAGCCGCTGCCGTTCCTGGGTCGCGTGCGCCTCCCGGATCGACTCGAGGTCCTGGGGCGCGGTGCGCGGGCGCGCCGGCTGATCCCCGGAGGCGTACGGGGCGGCGTGGGACGGCGGCGCGCTCGGGGCCGCGCCCTGCCCGACGATCTGCCCCAGCGGCGGCTGCGAGCTCGGCCCGAGCCCCAGGCTGGGTCCAGGCGGCGCGCTCTCGTGCGGTGGCGCGCCCGCGTAGACGGCGCGGGGAGGCTCCCACCCCGCCGCCACCTTGGTCAGGACGGGGAAGGCCTCGAGGGTGATGGTGTCGCCGGGGCTCAGCAGCACCGCCTGCTCCACCATGTTGCGGAGCTCCCGCACGTTGCCCGGGAACGGGTAGCGGGACATCGCCTCGAGGACCTCGGCGTCGAAGCTGGGCTCGTCGCGGCCCAGCGTGCGCGCCCGCTCCTGCGCGAAGTGGGTCGCGAGCAGGAAGATGTCGTCCCCTCGCTCCCGCAGCGGAGGCACCTCCACCACGAAGACCTCGAGCCGGTAGCGCAGGTCGGCCCGGAAGCGCCCCTCGGCCACCGCGCGGGACAGGTCGCGGTTGGTCGCGGCGATGATGCGCGCGACGAGCTTCCGCGGCTTGGTGCTGCCCACCCGGGTGAACTCCCGCTCCTCGAGCAGGCGGAGCAGCTTGGCCTGCATCGGCAGCTCCAGCTCGCCGATCTCGTCCAGGAACAGCGTCCCCTGGCCGGCGGCCTCGACCCGGCCCGTCTTGCTGTGGGTGGCGCCGCTGAACGCGCCCTTCTCGTGGCCGAACAGCTCGCTCTCCACGAGGGTGGCGGGGATGGTCGTGCAGTCCACCGCGACGAACGGCTCGTAGGCGCGGCCGCTCTTGGCGTGCACGAGCCGCGCGATCACGCCCTTGCCCGTGCCGGTCTCGCCGACGATGAAGGCGGTGGTGTCGTCCGACTTGGCCAGCGCGTCGAGCCGACTCCGCAGCCGCCGCATCGTGGCGCTCTCGCCGAGCATGCCGCCGTCGCCGCCGCTCGTGGCGCCCGCCTCGACCACGCGCCGGCGGAGGTGCGCGACGTCCACCGCGCGCTCGATCCGCATGGTCCACTCGGCCGGCTCGAGGTCCTTGGCCACGTAGTCGAAGGCCCCGCGTCGGATCGCGTCCACCGCGAGGCTCAGGTCCGGGTACGCGGTGTTCAGCAGGAAGACCGCGCCGGTCGCCTTCGGGCGCAGCTCCTCGAGCAGCTCCAGCCCGTTGGCGTCCGGGAGCTGGTAGTCGAGGATCACCACCTCGGGCGAGGCGGCGTCGAAGCGCTCCCTCGCCTCCTGCGCGGTGCCCACCGTCGTCACATCGTGGCCGCCACGCTCCAGCGTGCGGCGCAGGGTGCGCGCGTACACGGGATCGTCGTCGACCACGAGGAAGCGCGCGGTCATTCGACCCGGAGCACCTTCTCGTCGGTCACGATCGCGTGCACGGGGGCATCGGTCTCCACGTTCGGGACCTCCGCGATCTGCTCGAAGTCGAACGCGACCGCCACGCGGAAGGCGTTCGTCAGCCGCGGCAGCAGGCGATCGTAGAACCCCTTGCCGAACCCGATGCGGTGCCCGCGCGCGTCCACCGCCAGCGCGGGCACGAGCACGAGGTCGATCGCGTCGTCGGCGACGAGCGGGCTCTCCCGCGGCGGCTGCAGGAACATCATGCCGCTCTCCTCCAGCGGCGTGTCGCGGGTCCATTCGCACAGCTCGAGCGCGCCCGGGTCGGACCGCGAGAGCCGCGTCGTCGCGATTTGCTTGCCCGCCGTCCACGCCGCCTCGACGGCGACCCGGGTCTGGACCTCGCGGGGCATCGAGACGAAGGCGAGCACCGTCCCGGCGCGCTCCCACTCCGGCAACGCCATGATCCGCTCGCAGATCGCCCGTGAGCGCTTCTCGTTCGCCTCCCGGGGGAGGGCGCGCCGCGTCGCGAGCCGCCGCGTACGGATCTCCGCCTTCACCTGCGCGCGGATCCAGCTCTCGTCGGGCTCCTCCATGCGGGGGAGCATAACGCGCCCGATCTCAGGATCCCGTGCTCAAACGGTCGTCGATCCGCGCGATCGCCTGCTCGACGGCGCTGCGCGTGACCTGCTCGACCTCGCGTCGTCGCAGCTCCGCGCTCCGCAGATCGTCGGCCAGGCCGAGCGCCACCACGGCGAGCAGCTGCGCGGGCGTGGCCGTGCGCGCAGCCTTCGGCCCGAGGGCGTCGATGCGTTCGTTGATCATCTCGGCGAGCGCGAGGAGGTGCTCCTCCTCCGCGTCGGAGGTCATCCGGTACTTCGCGCCGGCGATCTCGAGGGTGACGGTACGTTTCTCGGGCACGGAACGTCGCCGACGGTAATCGTGTCGATCGCGACGCGTCAAGCGGTCCCACGTGTTACGCTTCGTCCTCCGAAGGGCAGCGGTCCAGGGAGGCCGTCGCCGGCTCGAGAACGACCGACTCACGCATGCAAGTCGCCTGTCCCTCCTGCTCCGCCGAATACCCCGTCGACGAGCGCCGGCTCCCCGCCAGCGGTCTGAAGATGCGGTGCCCGAAGTGCGGCGCGCGCTTTCACGTTCACCCCGACGGCCGCGTCGACCCGGCCGACAGCGGAGCCACGTCCAGCGGGGCCCGCTTCCCGAAGCCAGGCGCGTCGAAGCCGGGCGCCTCGAGACCGGGGCCCGCGGTGCCCAAGCCGCCCAGCGGCGCCTTCTCCGATCTGCCGGCGCCGAAGAGCGCGCAGAAGCCGGCGCAGAGGAAGGCGCCGATCGCGCCCGACTTCGGAGACGGGCTCGACCTGCCCGCGCCGAAGTCCGCGCGGAAGCCGCCTGCGCCGCCTGGCCCTCCCAAGCGGAAGCCCATCGCCCCGCCGCTCGGACAGGGCGACCTGGACCTGGATCTGCCGGCCGTCTCCCAGCGAGGCGCCGCGAAGGGCGCTCCCGGCAAGCCGCCCGCGCCGGAGCTCGACCTCGATCTGCCGGCGCCCAAGGCGTCGAAGCCGAAGATCGCGCCGCCCGTGCCCGATCTGGACCTCGACCTGCCCGCGCCCGTCTCGTCGCGCGGCGCCGCGGCGAAGAAGCCGATCGCGCCTCCCCTCGGGGATCTCGACCTGCCGGCGCCGCGCTCCGCCTCGCCGGGAACAGCCTCGCCTCGAACAGCCTCGCCTCGAACACCCGAGAAGCCCTCTGCGCCCGGCGGGTTCGACGACGGGCTCGATCTCCCCGCGCCGCGTCGCGCCGCCAAGCCGGCCGAGGACGACTTCGAGCTGGATCTGCCCGCGCCGCGGGGGCAGTCGCCTGCCGCGTCCGAGCCGGACGAAGAGATCGACCTGCCGGCGCGCCGAGGCTCCGATCCCCGCACCGCGCCGACCCCGGCCGCCCCCGTCCCCGCGGCCGAGCCCGACATCGATCTGCCGGCGCGTCGCGCCGCGACCCGGCGGGATCCGCTGGACGATCTGGACCTCCCCGCGCCCAAGGCCGCCTCCGGCGGGGGCGCGTTCGGCGACCTCGATCTGCCCGCCCCGCGCCAGTCCGCCCCGCGCCAGGAGCCGAAGCCCGCGCTGGCCGACGACTCGCGCACGCCGTTCGACGATCTGGACCTCCCGGTGGCCCGTGACGGTGGCGTCGATCTGCCCGCCGCCAAGGGCTTCGGCGACGTCGACCTGCCCCGGGCCAAGACCCGCTCGGTGATCGAGGAGGCGGACGAGGCCTTCGGGGATCTCGACCTCCCGATGCCCAAGTCGGTCCGGCCCGGCGGGCAGGACGACGGCTTCGGCGATCTCGACCTGCCGACGCCCAAGGGATCGACGGATCTCCCGGCGGCCAAGGGGGGCGGCTTCGGAGATCTCGACCTGCCCACGCCCAAGGGGAGCGCCGACCTCCCGGTCGCGAAGGACGACGGCTTCGGGGACCTCGACCTCCCCACCCCTCGCTCCGATCTCCCGATGCCGAAGGACGACGGCTTCGGGGATCTCGACCTGCCAGTGCCGCGCGGCGCCTCCGACCTGCCGGCGCCCGCCGAGTCCGCCGACCTCCCCGTCGCCCGGGGCGAGGCCGATCTCCCCGCCGTCAGCGGCGACTTCGACGAGCTCTCCCTCCCCGAGCCCCGCAGCCTCCCGCCGGGCCCCGCGCCGGTCGACGACGCGCCCGGGATCGGGATGGAAGAGGGGGACGTCCGGGACGCCTCGGGGCGCACCGGCTTGGGCGGCACCGCGTTCGGCGAGCTCGACCTCGGTGAAGGCGGCGACGCCGACGACATGGAGTTCGCGGACATCCCGCAAGAGGGCGGGGCCGCGGGGGAGGCCCGGGACTCGCTTCCCCCGCCGCGGGTGGTCGCCCAGAAGAAGAAGGACGTCTCCGGGCCGAAGGCGCCGCGCAAGAACCGGGGCGTGCTCGTGGCGGCTGCCCTCCTCGGCCTGCTCCTCGCGGTCGGCGCCGGCCTGGGCTTCACCCCCTACGGCTACTTCGGCGTCTACTTCTTCGACCGGTTCATGCCCGGCGCGGGCGACCCGGCCCAGGTGCGCGCGGCCATCACGTCCGCGGAGGAGCTCGCCGCGAGCGACCGCTGGGCGGACGTGCGCCGCTCGATGATCGCCCTCGGCCGCGCGCGGAGCGAGGCGGGCCTGAACCGCGAGCTGCTCGCGCGCAGCCTGGTGCATCACGCGCTCTTCCAGCTGCGCTTCGACGACGCCAGCGACACCGGCAAGGCCTCCCAGATCATGGCGCGGCTCCAGGAGCGAGGCGCGATGGACGGGCCCGAGATGGCGCTCGCCCGCGCCGCGAATCTGGCGCGGACGCGAAACCCCGCCGCGGGCCCGGCGCTCGCTCAGGCCCGCGCCCACGACGCCGCGGACCCCTACGTGGACCTGCTCGCGGGCGAGCTCGCGCTCGGCAACGGCGACCTCGGCGCCGCGCTCGAGGCGTTCGAGCGAGCGGCGGAGCACGGCGGCGGCACCCGCGCCCTCTGGGGGATCGCCCGCGCGCGCCTCGGCATGGGCGACGAGGCGGCGGCGGCGGCGGTCGACGCGGTGCTCGAGGCGACGCCGACGCACGGCGAGGCGATGGTCCGTCAGGCGCGCATGCGGCTCGAAGCCGGTGACGCCGAGGCGGCGATGCAGCTCGCGCGACAGGTCACCGGGCACGAGCCGGTGGGCGAGGAGCGCCTCTGGTCGTCTCCGGGCGCGCGCGCCGAGGCGTGGACCCTGATCGGCAGCGTGCAGGAGCAGCGGGGGCGGCTGACCCAGGCGCTCGCCGCCTACGATCAGGCGCTCGAGGCCCATGACGCGCACGTGCCCGCGCTCCTCGGCGCGGGCCGCGTGCTCCTGCACGATCGACCCAACGACGCGCTCGTCCGGTTCGAGTCGGTGCTCCAGGCGGAGGGCGCGGCCGACGGGATCGTCCCGAGCGGTCGCACCGCGCAGCAGGAGGCGCAGCTCGGGGCCGCGCGGGCGATGCTCGCCGCCGACCGCGTGCAGGAGGCCAAGGCGACCCTCGAGGGGCTGGCCGGCGCGCGCGAGGACGACGGTGAGGTGCTCCTCTGGCTCGGCCGCGCCGAGGAGGCGCTCGATCCGCCCAACCACGAGGCGGCAGAGCAGCACTACCGCGCCGCCATCCAGGCCGCGCCCGACGGGTTCGCGCCGTACCTGGCCCTCGCGGAGCTCTTCCTCGACACCGAGCGCGGATCCGACGCGGGCGCGGTGCTCGCGCAGGCCTCCTCGCGCGTCGACGAGTCGGCGGACATGCGGCTCGCCCTCGGACGCTTCGAGATCCGCCGCAACAACCTGGCCGCCGCGATTCGCGAGCTGAACCGCGCGCTCCAGCTCGACGCGGATCTGCCGCCGGCGATCTTCGCGCTCGGCGTGGCCCACCGGCGCGCGGGGCATCTCGAGCGCGCGGCCGAGACCTTCGAGCGGCTCGCCCGGATCGACACCTCGCACCCGGGCCTCGCGCTCGAGCGAGGGCTGCTCTTCGAGGCGCGCGGCGAGTCCGAGCGCGCGGTGGCGTCCTACCGGGAGGCGCTCGAGGCCGCGCCGAACGACATGGATCTGCTGCTCCGGCTGGGCGCGGCGCAGGTGGCGGCGGGTCAGACCGACGAGGCCGAGGACACGCTCGAGCGCGTGCGCCAGTCGCGTCCCAACTCGGCCGAGGCCAATCACTTCATGGGCCGCGTCCAGTTCGCGCGCGGTCAGTACACCGAGGCGCTCGGCCCGCTGCGGCAGGCGGTGCGGCTCGATCCGTCGCGCGGCGAGTTCCACCTCTACGTCGGCTGGGCCGGGCTCGAGGCGGGCTCGCTCGGTGAGGCGCTCACGAGCGTCGAGGACGCGATCGAGCGCGACCCGAGCCTGGGCGACGCCTACTGGATCCGAGGGGAGGTCCTCCTCCGATCCGGGCGCCCGCGCGACGCGCTCGACGACCTGGTGCGCGCGCTCGAGCTCAAGCCGAGCCGCACCGAGATCTACGCCGCGATGGGCCAGGCGCACAACGAGCTGCGCAACCTCGCCGAGGCGGAGGCGGCCTATCAGCAGGCCGTCTCGCGCGTCGACGACAACGGTGAGTGGTGGTACCGGCTCGGGCGCCTCCGCATGGACCGCGGCAACCGCGGCGAGGCGAAGCTCGCGCTCGCCCGCGCCACGCTCCTCGGCGACGCGACGACGCCCCTGCCGGGGTGGCTCGCCGACGCGCACCGTCTCCAGGCGGACGCGATCCGGCTGGGCGGCAACCGCGGCGAGCGGCGCGAGGCCGTGCAGCACTACCGTCGGTACCTCGAGCTGGCCCCGGCCGGCGCGATCGACCGGGCCGACGTCAGGCGCACGCTCATGGATCTCGGCGAGGTCCCGCCCCCCGAGTGAGCTTTTTCTCACAGGCGGGCTGGCCCGGGCCCGAAGCCGCGCCAGCCTGCGCGGCATGACGACCCGCCTGACGATCCTCTGTGCCCTCCTCCTCTCGATCCCCGGCTGCGGGGGTGGCGACACCGCCGAAGCGAGCTCGCACGACGAAGCGCTCGCCGCGGGGGACGAATCGACCGCCCACCACGCGCACGGCGAGAGCGAGAGTGAAGAAGAGGTCCAGAACCCCTCCGAGCCCGTCGAGACGCGCGAGGACGGCTCGCGCCTCTACGGCAGCGTCATGAGCGAGACCGACGTCACGCCGCTCGCCACCATCCTCTCCGGGGCGAGCGAGTACGCGGGCCAGGTCGTGAAGACCGAAGGCGAGATCACCCAGGTCTGTCAGCGCATGGGCTGCTGGATGGAGATCCGCGCCGAAGAGGGAAGCCCCGGCATCCGCGTGCCCATGGCCGGCCACTCGTTCTTCCTCCCGCGCGATCTCTCGGGGAGCCGGGTCACCGTCGAGGGCACCGTCGTGGTCGCCGAGCTCGACGAGGAGACCCGCGCCCACCTCGCGGAGGAGGGCGGCGAGGCGCTCGACCAGGACGTGAGCATCGAGGCCACGGCCGTCCTCGTCTACGCGCGCTGATCCACCCACGCGCTCACAGCTGGGCGCCAGGGGGCTTGCGTGACTCGAAGACCAGCGAGAGCGTGATCTGGCCGTGGCCCGGCTGGGTCACGTCCGCGAAGCCGAGCAGCGCCTGTGAACGCATCCTGCTCGACGGCGAGCCGCTCGGGGTGTGCCTGCCCCGGCGCTCGCCCGGTTGATCGTGGTCAGCGTCGTCGACGCAGCACCGCGAGGCCGAGGAGCGGGAGCAGCCAGAGCGCCGAGCCCGGGCTCCCGGATCCGCTCGCGCGGCAGCTGCACCCGCCGTCCATCCCCATCGGCAGCCCGGCGTCGGTCTCGCCCGCGTCGCTCTCGCCCGCGTCACGCTCCTCGCCCGCGTCGGGGAGGGGCATCGCCGCGTCCGCGTCCCCGCCCGCGTCGACATCGACGCCCGCGTCCGGCACGCCGGCGTCGCTGCACGTCGGGTCGATCGTGCCGCCGCACATCCCGGCGCCGTCGCACGCGTCGTCGAGCGTGCATGCGTCTCCGTCGTCGCAGCTCGTCCCGGCCGCGACCGGGTCGTTCGCGCAGCCCCCGAGCGCATCACAGGAGTCGGCCGTGCATGGGTTCATGTCGTCGCAGCTCACCGCGCTCCCCGCGCAGGCGCCCGCGCCGTCGCACGCGTCGGCCATCGTGCAGGCGTCTCCGTCGTCGCAGCTCGTCCCCGCCGCGACGGGATCGTTCGCGCAGCCGCTCAGCGCGTCGCAGGCGTCCGCGGTGCACGCGTTGCCGTCGTCGCAGGCGAGCGGGGTGCCCATCACGCAGACGCCGGCTCCGTCGCAGACCTCGTCGCCGTTGCAGGCGTCCCCGTCGCCGCACGCCGTGCCCGACGCGACCGGCGCGCTGGCGCAGCCGGTGGCCGGGTCGCAGAGATCGGCGGTGCACGGGTTGCCGTCGTCGCAGCTCACGCTGCCACCGCCCGCGCAGGCGCCCGCGCCGTCGCAGGCGTCGGCCATCGTGCACGCGTCGCCGTCGTCGCAGCTCGCGCCCATCGCGACCGGCGCGTTGACGCACCCCGCGCTCGGATCGCACGAGTCGGCGGTGCAGGGGTTCATGTCCCCACAGGCGAGCGGTGCGCCCGCCGCGCAGACGCCGGCGCCGTCGCAGGTCTCGGCGCCGTTGCACGCGTCGCCGTCGCCACAGCTCGTCCCCGCGGTGACCGGCGTGTTGGTGCAGCCGCCGATCGTGTCGCAGGCGTCCGCGGTGCACGGGTTGCCGTCGTCGCAGGTCACGCCGCCGCCGACGCACGCGCCCATCGCGTCGCACGTGTCGGCGCTCGTGCAAGCGTCGCCGTCGTCGCAGCTCACGCCCGGGGTCGCCTCGCAGGCGAAGCGCACGCACGCCTGGCACGCGCCGCAGTCCGCCGTCGTGCCGCAGCTCGTCGGGGCGCGCGGGAAGTCCACCGCGCTGTCGTCGGTGTCCTGCGTGTCCGGCGTGCGCGCCGCGATCTGACCCGTGGCGGGCGCGCTGCGCGCGGTGACGCCCGGGTAGCTCGCGGTGCCATAGGTCACCACGTCGAGCACGGTGTGTCCGACGCCGAGCGCGAGCAGCTGGTCGCCGGCCGCGAGCGCGACGTTGCCCGTGGCCCACACGGAGAGGTCGACCATGTCCGGCGTCATCGGGTCCGTGGCGAGCCACTCCGCGTCCGCGCGCACCCCGTGCTCGGTGAAGAAGGCGGCTCCGTCCCGGGCCACCACGAAGGTGCCGCCCGCGGCGAGGGACGCGCCCGGGAACGACGCCATGCCCTCGCCGCCGTCCGGGTCCTCCTCGTCGCCGAGGGAGTACGCGCCGAGGTCCAGCGCCGCGCCGGTCTGGTTGCGCACCTCGATCATCTCCGCGTTGGTCGGGGAGTGGATGAAGCGGGTGATCTGGAGCGGCGCGTAGGCGTCGCCGTCGGCCTCGAACCAGGCGTCGAAATGGTAGTCGAGCGTGGTCGAGGTCGTGAACTCGGCGAACGTGTTCGGGTACCCCGTGGTGCGCGGGTCGCCGTAGTCGCTGACCACGTCGAGCGCGTTCGACGTGCCCGGCCCGCCGAGGCCGATCGTGTTCCCGCTCGCGGTGTCTTCTCGGAAGGTCGCGATACTGAAGCGCGCCGCCGGAGCGGGACCCGAGGCGACCCCGAGCAGGCCCCACGGGATCCCGATCTCCACCGTGGTGCCGACCACGGCGATCGTGCCCAGGCCGACGGTGCCGAAGCTCGGGTCGATCACGCGCACGGTGGCCGCTCCGCCCGTGGCCTGGGTCTGGATGAGGAATTCCCAGCGCGCGTCGTTCGAGACGGTGGTGTCGGCGAAGCCCGCGAAGAACGCCTGGCCGCTGCCCGGGACCCGATCGAGGTCGACGGCGATCTGCACCTGCGGCGGGTTCGGGCTCACCGGGGCGAGCACGTCGCCGGCCGCCTCGAGCCGGAAATAGAGGGCGGTGCGGTCGGCAGTGATCGCGACGCGCACCAGGTCCGCGCCCTCCTCCGGCGTGACGAGATCGGTGCGGGAGTCGCCCGTCGGATCCAGCCAGATCAGCTCGCCCTCGCTCGCCGCGTCCCGCGCGACGATGCCGAGGTTGGCGTGGTTCGGGGCGCGCGTCAGCCACTCAGCGGGGCTTCCGTCCACCACCACGGGGTGCGCGAGCGCGGTCGCGCCGGGCGCCAGCGCGAGCACGAGGAGGGACAGCGGCGCGAGGGCGAGTCGGCGGGTCATCGCGGCCAGGGTAGCCGTGACTCAGGCCGGCGTCACGCCACCGCGCCGTCCAGACCCGCGCGCGACAGGACCTTCTTGCCTTCACGGATGGCGTCCTTGCGCACCTTCGCTTCGTCCAGCGTGCGCAGGGTCCGCTCGCGCACCACCCACGCCCCGTTCACGAAGACGTGGCGGACGTCGCTCGCCGTGCACGAGTAGACGAGGCGCGTCATCGGGTCGCCGCCCGGCTGCGCGTGGAGGCCCTCGAGATCCACCACCATCACGTCGGCCTTCTTGCCCACCTCGATGGAGCCGGTCTGGTCTTCGATGCCGAGCGCGCGCGCGCCGTCGATGGTGGCCATCGCGAGCGCGTCGGCGGCCGAGAGCGCCGCCGCGTCCATGCGCTTGACCTTGGCGAGGAGGGCGGCCTGGCGGAGCTCCGTCCACGCGTCCATCCGGTTGTTGCAGGGCGCGCCGTCCGCGCCGAGGCCGACCACGATGCCCGCCTCGCGCATGGCGACCACGTCCGCGATGCCGCTCGCGAGCTTCATGTTGGCGCTCGGGCAGTGCACGATGCGCGTGCCCGCCTTCGCGACCTTCTTCATCTGCGCCTTGGTCAGCTGCACGCCGTGCGCGAGGACCACGTGCGGCCCCTCGAGACCCCACGCGGCGAGGGCGTCCACGTCGTCCATGCCGAGCGCGGCGCGCACCTCCGCCTTCTCCCCCGGGTGCTCGGCGACGTGGCTGTGGACCCGGAGTCCGCGCGCGCTCGCCTCCTTCGCGACCTCGCGCAGGAGCTTCTCGCTGCAGCTGAGGATGAAGCGCGGGCAGAAGCAGTAGCCGAGCCGCCCGTTCGCCGCGCCGTCCCACTTCTCCGCCAGGCGCAGGCTCTCTCTCAGGCTCGAGGAGCGCGACTCGCGCATGCTCTTCGGCACCCCGAGGCCCGCGTCCATCATCGACTTGCCGGCGAAGCCGCGGACGCCGCTCTCCTTCATCGCGCGGAAGATCGCCTCCTGGTGATGCACGCTCCCGAGGTCGAAGATCGTCGTGGTGCCGCCGCGCAGCATCTCCGCGAGCCCGAGCCGCGCGCTGGCCCGCATGGACCGCGCGTCGTGCGCGCCCTCGAGCGGCCAGATGCGCTCCCGGAGCCAGCGCAACAGCGGCAGCTCGTCGGCCATGCCGCGGAAGAGCGCCTGACAGAGGTGCACGTGCGCCTGGACGAAGCCGGGGACCACCGCGCACCCGCGCGCGTCGATCACGTGGGCGACGCCGCCGCGCGGCACCCGGCCCACCGCGGTGATCCGGTCGCCCTCGATGCACACGTCGCCGCGGACGACGCGCCGGCCGCCGTCCATCGTGACCACCGAGCCGCCGCGGATGACGACGGTGTCGGCGACGCCGCTCACGCGAGGTACCCCGGGCCGAAGGCGTGCGGGAGGAGCGCCTCGACGCTCGTCTCCAGGCGATCCCCGTCCACGCTCACGCACAGGACGGGGAAGGGCGGGGGCAGCTCGGCCAGCACCTGCCGGCACATGCCGCACGGCGCCGCCGCCTTCTCGCCCTTCGTCACCACCACCAGCGCGGCGAACGCCCGCTCTCCGGCCGCCACGGCCTGGCTGACCGCGCCGCGCTCCGCGCAGAGCGAGAGCCCATAGCTGGCGTTCTCGACGTTCGTCCCGACGTAGACCCGACCGCTCTCGCCGAGCAGCGCCGCGCCGACGCGATAGCCGCTGTAGGGCGCGTACGCCTCCTCGCGCACCGCGCGCGCGGCCGCCTCGAGGGCGTCCCAGTCCACCGTCTGTTCGTCGGGTTGGCTCACGCGGACATCTTCTCCAGGACGCCGCCGATCAAGCCCTGGAACTGCGCGCGCACGCGCGTGGCCGTCTCCGTGACCTCGTCGTGGCTGAGGGGCACCTTCGAGATGCCCGCCGCGAGGTTGGTGATGCACGAGACCCCGAGCACGCGCATGCCCATGTGCCGCGCCGCGATCACCTCGAGCACGGTGCTCATGCCGATCGCGTCGGCGCCGAGCCCCTTCAGCATGCGGACCTCGGCCGGGGTCTCGTAGGTCGGGCCGAGCAGGCCCGCGTACACCCCGCGCTGGAGGCCGAAGCCCATGGCCTTCGCGACGGCGTCGGCCATCTGCCCCAGCTCGGGGTCGTAGGCCTGGCTCATGTCGGGGAAGCGGGGCCCGAAGGCCTCCTCGTTGGGCCCGAGCAGCGCGTTGGTCCCGGTCAGGTTGAGGTGATCGGTGATCAGCATGAGGTCGCCGGCCTCGAAGCCGTCGCCGCAGCCGCCCGCGGCGTTGGTGATGATCATCGCCTCCGCGCCCAGCTCCCGCATCAGGCGCACGCCGAAGACGATGTCCTCGACCGGGTGTCCCTCGTAGAGATGCACGCGGCCCTGCATCGCGACCACCGGGGTGCCCGACGCGCGCCCGAGCACCAGGTTGCCCGCGTGGCCCACCACCTTCGAGACGGGCATCGAGGGGATCTCGCCGTACGGGACGACGTCGCGGTCGTCGAGCGTGTCGGCGAACCCGCCGAGGCCGGAGCCGAGCACGAGGGCCACGCGCGGGGTGAGCGCGCTCTTGGCGCGCACGGCGGCCGCGGCGTCTCGAACGCGCGGCATCTGCGGGGAGTGATCCGACATGAAGGGCATGTTCTGGCATGACTCCCCCCCGAGTCCAGAACCCGGAACTCGCGCGCCTGCGTGGTGTCCATGGCGCTGGCCATCCGTCGACGGGGACCCATGTTCATGTGGCGGTGTCCGAGGAGCACGGGACGATGGTTGGTGATACGCTGCGGGGCGAGATGGAGTCGGTGGAGCGAGCCTTTCGGCTCCTCCCGTCCGAGCGCGTGCTCTGGGAGGGGAGGCCGCAGCGGGGGGTGTCGCGAGGCGCCCAGTGGCGTTGGATCCCCGCGCTCGTCGCCGTGATCGCCGTGATCGCGGGCATCTTCGCCGGGCTGCTCACCCTGGTGGAGCTGCCGGGCGCAGGCCAGGTCGCCGCCATCGGGCTCTACCTGCTGCTCACCGCGGTCGCGGTCTGGGTCGCGCCGAACTTCTTGCTCGATCCCTGCCACTTCGCGGTGACCGACCGACGCGTGCTCTGGAAGCGGGGGCGGCTCCGTCGCTCGATCGACCGCCACGCGATCACCTTCGCGCGGATCTCCTGGCACCCGCGCCAGCCCACGGTCGGCGACCTCGAGCTGGTGCGCGCCGTCCCGTTCGGCCCGCTCTCGCGCAAGCAGCGCCTGGTGTTCCACGACCTGCACGCGCCGGACGAGGTCCTCTCGGTGGTGCGCGGCGTGGAGCCCAGCCCGCACGCCGGCGACGGCAAGACCCCGCTGACCGATCGCCTCGACCCCGGCGAGGAGGTGCTCTGGGGCGGGGCGCCCGAGGGGATCGGCATCGACTGGCGGCACATCGGCACGAGCCTCTTCGGCCTCGCGGTGCTCTTCGTCGGCCTGCCGACGGGCCTGCGCTCCGCGGTGGTCCTCGCGCAGCTCGAGGAGCGCGGCCTGCCGCTGACCTCGGTCACGTGGATCCTGCTCTTCCTCGCCATGGCGCTGACCGCGACCCTGATCCTCGCCGTCGGCGGCGGCCTCGCGTGGCACGGGATCCTGCGCGCCCGCGCGATGGGGTTCGACACCGAGTACCTCCTGACCGACCGCCGCGTGCTCATCCGGCGCGGCCGCGTGGAGCTCTCGCTGGACCGCAAGCGCATCGTCGACGTGGCGGAGACGCCCGGCTGGCGCGGCTCGACCAACCTCTACCTGGTGCTCGACGGCCCCGAGGCGCGGGCCCTGGCCGACAGCGGCGCCATGGGCGTGATCGCCCCGTCGCGCGACTCCGTGCCCCCGGTCCTGTACGAGCTCCGGGACGCCGCCGGGCTGCGCACGCTGCTCTTCGGGCGGCAGTCCCGGCCCAGCCTCCCGCACGCCGCCTGAGGTCGCGCTGAATCTTTCTCGGGGCGCCTCGTCGGAGGCCCGGGGGAACGTCCGCGTTGACTCGGCTCGTGGGCGCCTCCTAGGATCGGCCCCGCCCGTGGGGAGCGGGCACCTACCAGGAGCGAAGATGCAACGAACCGTCTTGATGGCCCTGTCCGCCCTCGTCGTCCTTTCCAGCGTATGGGTGAGCGGCTGCCGCGTTCGCGTGCGGCGACCGCGCGCCGCCGTCACCGTGCAAGCCACCACCCCGCCGCCGCCCACCGCCACCGCCACCATCAGCGTGAACACGCCAGCCGCCGGAGCGGGTGTCACCATCGTCGATGGGTACTGCAACCCGAACCAGCCCGAGGTCTGCAACGGCCTCGATGACAACTGCAACGGCGTCATCGACGAGGGCTGCGGCTACTCGACCGGCAACATCCAGATCACGCTGGCCTGGGGCACGGGCGCCGACCTCGACCTCTACGTGACCGATCCGATGGGCTACACCATCAGCTACCAGAACCGTCAGAGCCCGAGCGGCGGTCACCTCGACCAGGACGCCCGCGGCGCCTGCAACCGCCGACAGGCGGACAACACGGTCGAGAACGTGTACTTCGACTCGCCGCAGCCGCCGTCGGGGCAGTACGTCATCGACGTGCACTACTGGGGCGACTGCGGCGTGGCCGGCACCACGCAGGCGACGATGTCGATCGCGGTCGGCGGCCAGATCCTCGGCGCCTACAACGTGACGCTGAACCCGCGCGATCGGCAGCGCGTGGCCAGCTTCATGATGCCCTAGCGATCCCGCTCTCGCGGTCCGTGAGGCCCCGGTGCGCCCGCCGCGCCGGGGCTCTCGCGCGTCCGGCCTCGTGTCCGCGTAGGGAGCTTTGCGAGCGCACGGCGTACTCCACCCGCGAAAGGGGCACGCGTGCAGCTTCAGACCGATCCTACGAGCCCGCCGATTGACCCGTCCGCGGGGGCCGTCTTACCCTCGAAGCCCCGCGTTTCACCGTTAGATTGGGACATGCTCGTCTGCCCGCTCTGTCGCCTCGTCCTCGGCGACGACGAAACCACCTGTCCCCGCGATGGGACTGAAGGCGCCACCGTCGAGCCGGTCGCGGTGCCCGCGTCCGTGCGCGAGCGCTTCGCGATCGTGGAGCCTTTCGCGCGAGGGGCGGCCGGCGACCTCTACCTCGCCGACGATCAGCAGACCGGCCGGCGCGGCATCCTCAAGCTGCTCCGGCGGCCCGAGAAGACGACGCCGGCGGAGCGCGCTCGGCTGAAGCGCGAGCTGGTCAAGCAGGCGACCCTGAGCCACGGCGTGCTCTCCGTGCCGCTGGCCACCGGGGACGCGGACGACCGACCCTGGATCTTCCGCGAGTGGCACGAGGGCGTCTCGCTCCGCGTCCGGCTCGCGCGAGGAGGAGCCCTTCCGCAGCAGGAGGCGTTCGCGATCGCCGCGCAGATGGCGTCGGCGCTGGACGAGCTGCATCGCGCGGGGCTGCTCCACCGGGACCTCAAGCCCGGCCACGTCCTGCTCATGCCCCAGCCCTCCGGCCTGCCGCGTGTCGCCGTGATCGACGCCGGGATCGCCGCGAAGGTGGACTCGGGCGCGGCCTTCGACGTGATGGGCAGCCCGGGCTACTGCTCGCCGGAGCAGGCCAAGGGAAAGCTCGTGAGCTTCCGGAGCGATCTCTACGCGCTCGGCTGCGTGCTCTACGAGATGCTCACCGGCGCGCCGCCGTTCTCCGGCGACACCGAGGCGCTGCTCGAGGCGCACGCGAGCCAGCCCCCGCCGACGCCGACGATCTCGCTCCCGGCCGGGGTCTCCACGCTCCTCTCGCAGCTGATGAGCAAGGAGGCGCGCGAGCGACCCTTCTCGGCCCAGCAGGTGAAGCGCGCGCTCGCGCCGTTCTTGCCCGAGGACGCCAGCAGCCAGCGCGAGGCGACGCAGACCTTCGAGAAGCTGCAGCGGGCGGCGCCGCGGCGACCGGCCAGCTCCGGCTCGGGCACGCTGCGCCCGCCTCGCTCGATCAAGAAGACCACGCTGGGCATCGCGGCCGCCAAGAGCGTGCCGCCGCCTCCGCCGAGCGCGAGGCCCAGCGCGGGACCGCCGAAGGCGAGCGCGCCGCCGCCGCCTCCCCCGAGCACCGCGCCTCCGAGCGCACGCAAGAACGCCAGCGTGCCGCCGCCGACGCCCAGCCCGGCGAGGCGACACGCGAAGGACGCGACCGAAGAGCTGTCGGCGATGGATCTCGCGGACGCCGAGGCGCTGCTGTCGGGCAAGAAGAAGCCGCGCCCGGACCGGACCGAGGAGCTGTCTGCGGTCGATCTGGCGCAGGCCGAGGCGATCACCTCGCCCCGGACGGCGGCGACCAGCGTGCCCCCGCCGCCCAAGACCTCGCGGACGATCCTGGGCATGCCGGCTCAGGGCGGCTCGGCTCCGGAGGTCGCGCCGAGCGTGACCAGCACGAAGCCCGGCTTCGGGGCCGACGAGGCGCCGACCGCGCTCTCCGCCCCGCCCGTGCATTCGCCGCCGCCGGGCGCCAGCGGGCCCTCGACGGAGCCCGGGTTCCAGGACGCGCCCGCCGAGGCCGACGTCACCTCGAAGCGGCCCGCGCTCTCCTCCGCGCCGCCGCCTCCGCCGCCCATCTCCGAGAGCGGGCCGACGATGCCGGGCCCGCTCGATCCGCCGGTGTCCGGGACGGGCCCCACGATGGCGGGGCCGCTCGAGCCGCCCGTGTCCGCGACGGGGCCGACGATGGCGGGGCCGCTGGAGCCTCCGGTGTCCGGGACGGGGCCGACGATGGCGGGCCCGCTCGAGACGCCCGCGGGGACCAAGCCTTCGGCCGCCGTGCCCTGGGCCGACGCGAGCCCGGCGTCCGGCGCGCCGATCGACAGCGGGGATGACGGGGGCGGGCTCGACTACGACGACCTCGCCGAGACCCAGGCGTTCGACCGCGACACGGAGAAGGCGCCCGGGCTGCTGGGCAAGCTCGACGACTACGAGTCTCGTCCCGACGTGGCGCCTGCGAGCGCGCCGCCTCCGGCCACGGCGCCTGCCAGCGCCCCGCCCCCCTCGGTGGCGGTGGCGAGCGCGCCTGTTCCCTCCGCGGCTGTGCCCGGGGAGCAGGTCTCGGCCCCGACCCACTCGACCGCGCCGACCACGCAGGCCGAGCCGGTCAAGATCCCCGGCAACCGAGCCCTGCCGTTCCTGGCCGTCGCCGCGGTCGCGGGGATCTGCGTGCTCGGCACGGTGGCCACGGGGCTGGCGGTGTGGCTGGGCGGCGAGGACGACCCGCCGATCGCCATGGACGCGCCGGCGCCGCCGTCTGCGCAGCCGGCCCCCGTCCCGCAGCCGGCCCCCGTCGCGCAGCCGGCCGTCGCGCAGCCGGCCCCCGTCGCGCAGCCGGTGGCCGCGCCCGCGGATTCGCCCGATGAGCAGTCGGTCGAGGAGCCGGCCGAGGAGCCCGTCGAGGAGCCGGTCACAGAGGAGGCCGAGCCCGCCGAAGAGGCGGCGCCCGAGCCGGCCCAGCGTGCCGCCGCGCGCGAGCCCGCCCGCGAGGCGCGCCCCGCCCGTCGCAGTCGACGCGAGGAGAGTCGCCCGAGCCGCACCGCTCCGGCGCGCTCGGCCCCGTCCGGGGGCAATCGCATGCAGCAGTTCCAGGCCGCGCGCGACGAGGCTCGGGACCACTTCCGCGCGCGCCGCTTCCCGCAGGCCGCGGCCGCCTACGAGCGCGCCACCCGCCTCAACCCGCGCCACGCAGGCAGCTTCGCCGGCCTCGGCGCGGCCCGGATCGCGGCCCGACAGCCCCGTCAGGCGATCGCGGCCTACCAGCGCGCGGTCGCCCTGCAGCCGCGCAACGCCGCGTTCCACGCCGCGCTCGGGCAGGCCTACCAGCAGGCGGGCGATGGCGGTCGCGCCCGCGCCGCCTACCAGCGCGCGTTGGCCATCGATCCGAGCAACGCCGGCGCGCGGCGCGGTCTCTCGTCGCTCTGAGAGCGACGAGACCGTCTCTCTAGTCTAGTCGTCGCCGTTCATGTCGCGCTCGACCAGCTTGCTCAGGCGCGGCACGCCCTTCGGGCGGTCGACGACGGTCGTCGGGGCGCCCTCCTGGTCGCGGACGAGCGGCGCCGCGCGGCGCCCCATCGACGCCAGCGCCTCGCTGGCCTGCGCGCTCGGCACCGTGATGACGAACGCGTCGCCGACGAGGCGGACCGCGGCCCCGAAGCCGCACGCCTCGATCAGGCCGGCCTCGGCGCGCACCCAGGACGCGACGAGCTCATCGCTCGCCGGCTCGACGCTCCCGACCGTCTCGGCGCCCTCGTCGCGGAGCGCGATCGCCTCCTCCGGGCTCAGTCCGAGCACGTTCTCGGCGTAGACCTCCCAGCCGACGACGCTGTGGCCGCGCCACACGCGCAGCCGCGCCGCCTCGGCCAGCTCCACGGCGAGCGTCTCGCGATCCTCTTCGCTCTTGGCGGCTTCGCTTCGCTTGAGCCGGGCCTCGTAGACCGTGCGCGCGTCGCGGTTGGCCACCCCGGGGATCAGGACGACGGGCCTGGGATCATTCAGCTTTCGGCGCACGGGGCGGCGCCAGAGCGCGTCGTCGTCGCCGCTCGCGAAGGCCTCCAGGTCCTTCGGCATCGCCTTGCGGTCCTTGGCCGACCGCCGCACCACCCTCGGGGCGGACGGCTCGCCGCGCTTGCCCTTGTTTCGACCGCGTTCGCTCATCCGCCACGATATAGCAGGGCGACGGCGAGCGGCGACCCCTCAAAAACCGCTTGCGGCGGGCCCGAGCCCGCGTAATCTTCCCGGCCCCCCACGGCGTCCTCGCCCCGAGCGGCGTCCGTTCGACAAGAGGGAAGGTTTCACATGTACGCAGTGATCAAGACCGGCGGTAAGCAGTACCGCGTCTCCGAAGGTGACCGCATCCGGGTCGAGAAGCTCGCGGGCGACGTCGGCACCGAGCTCACCTTCGACGAAGTGCTCATGCTCGGTGGAGACAAGGTCTCCGTCGGCGCGCCGCTCGTCAGCGGCGCCAGCGTGAAGGCGAAGATCGTCGCGCAGGACCGCGCGAAGAAGGTCATCGTCTTCAAGTACAAGCGCCGCAAGAACTACCGCAAGAAGTACGGCCACCGGCAGCCGTTCACCGAGATCGAGATCACCGGCGTGAGCGCCTGAGGAGAGAACGCAATGGCTCACAAAAAGGGACAGGGCTCGTCTCGGAACGGGCGCGACAGCAACCCCCAGTACCGCGGCGTCAAGGTCTTCGGTGGCCAGGAGGTCTCGGCCGGCAGCATTCTCGTGCGCCAGGTCGGCTCCTCGTTCCACGCGGGACAGAACGTCGGTCAGGGCAAGGACTTCACGCTCTGGGCGCGCATCGACGGCGTCGTCAAGTTCGAGCGCTGGGGCCGCGACCGCAAGCGCATCGCGGTCTACCCCGCCTCGACCGAGGCGACGACCGACGCGCAGGCCTGAGCCCGCGCGACCGCATCACGCGAGGCCGGCTCCCATTCGGGAGGCCGGCCGTTCGCGTTCCGTCCTTCTGGCGCGTGTGACGCGGAAGCCACGTGTTATTCTGAAGCCGCTGACGCTTCATGCAGCTTCCCCTTCCCATCGCGGATCTGCCGCCCGACCAGGCGCCCAGTGAGGTCCCCCGAAGCAGTCGGGTGTACGTCAACCGGAACCTGCGCTTCGACCTGGTCTCCGTGGTCGGCTTCGACATGGACTACACGCTCGCCATCTATCGCCAGGAGGCGATGGATCGGCTGAGCATCGAGGCGACGGCGCGCAAGCTGGTCGAGGACCTCGGCTACCCCGAGTGCGTGCGCTCGGCCCCGTTCCGGACCGACTTCGCCATCCGCGGGCTCCTGATCGACCGCGAGCTGGGCAACATCCTCAAGATGGACCGCTACCGGTACGTGAAGAAGGCGTACCACGGCATGCGGGAGCTCTCGCGCGAGGAGCGGCACCGCCACTACCACAGCCGGCCCATCCGCGTGGGCGCGGGCCGATATCACTGGGTCGACACGCTCTACGGCCTCAGCGAGGTCTCGGTCTTCGCCGGCGCCATCGAGGCGCTCGACGGCGCGGGCGAGGTCGTCGATCGCGGCAAGCTCTTCGACGACATCCGGCGGAGCATCGACCTGGCTCATCAGGACGGCTCGATCATCGACACCATCGCCGCCGACCCAGCGCGCTTTCTCCGCCGCGACCCCGATCTGCCGGCCACCTTCCACAAGCTGCGGAGCGCGGGCAAGCGGCTCTTCCTGCTGACGAACAGCCACGCGGGCTACACCGACCGCGTGATGACCTGGCTCTTCGAGGACCTGCTCGAGGGCTACTCGTCGTGGCGGAGCTTCTTCGACCTCATCGTCACCGCCGCGAAGAAGCCGCGGTTCTTCACCCACGACAACATCTCCTTCGAGCCGGCGGAGGAGGGCCTCGCTCCGCCGACGCGCGCGTTCGAGCGCGGGCGCCTCTACCAGGGCGGCTGCCTGGCCGAGCTGCGGCGCCTGTTCGAGGCGAGCGGCGATCGAGTGCTCTACGTCGGCGACCACATCTACGGCGACGTGCTCCGCGCGAAGAAAGACAGCGCCTGGCGCACCGCCATGATCATCCAGGAGATGGCGCGGGAGCTCGAGGTGCAGGACGAGATCGCGCCGCTCCTCGACCGCATGGACGAGCTCGAGGCGGTGCGCGACCTCCTCCACGAGGAGCTCCGGAGCCGTCAGGTCAGCGTGCGCCGCATCTCACGGGCCCTCGACGGCGCGCGCGACAATGGCCGCTCCACCACCGAGATGGGCGCCACGCGGGCGCACCACAGGAAGCTCGTCGAGCGGATCAAGTCGCGACTGAAGGATCTGGACGTCGAGCTCGAGGAGCTCGAAGACCACGTCGACCGCGCGTATCACCCCTTCTGGGGCTCCGTCTTCAAGGCGGGGCCCGAGGTGAGCCTCTTCGGAGATCAGGTCGAGCAGTACGCCTGCGTCTACACCGACCGCGTCAGCAACCTGCTGCACTACAGCCCGCTGCACTATTTCCGCAGCCCGCGCGATCGCATGCCTCACGAGGTGTGACCGCGCTCGGGGCTAGCAGCGCGCGGCGAAAATGACTGCGCGCGCCTCGCCGGCGGGACGCCGCGCCCAGCGCGCCAGTCGCTCCTCCGAAATGCTGAAGCATTTCGTCGTCGGCCCGCCGCGCTGGACGCGACGTCGCGCTCGCCGAT